>CAVFWX010000008.1:0-27459 GCA_963626225.1 Anaerotignum sp. | reverse complement strand
GCACCCTGTACCAGAATATCATTTACGCACATGGCCACAGCATCCTGGCCGATGGTATCATGCTTGTCCAGCATAAAAGCAAGGCGGAGCTTGGTGCCAACGCCGTCAGTACCGGATACCAATACAGGCTCCTTGTACTTAGTGCTCATGGCAAAAAGGCCGCCGAAGCCACCCAGATCACCCAATACCTCTGGACGATAGGTTGCCTTTACGCTGTCCTTAATGAGCTTTACAGACAGATTTCCTGCGTCAATATCTACACCGGCATCTCTATAAGTAAGTTTCTTTTCCATGTATTTACAAATCCTCCTGTTTATCTTGACTTCTTGCGCTGCTCGAATACATATTTGTCATGCTCTGCCGGGGAAGCGGACTTCTGCTCTACAGGATAACCACCGTCAAAGCAAGCATAGCACATGTGGTCAGGGCCCAGCTTGCCCATGCAATGCTTCAAGCCATCCAAGGACAGGAAGTGCAGGGAATCAGCCCCGATATACTCACGGATCTCCTCTACAGTCTTGGTAGCCGCAATAAGCTCCTTGCGGACAGAGGTATCAATGCCATAGTAGCAAGGATATACGATTGGCGGAGAGCTGATGCACATATGAACTTCCTTGGCTCCAGCGTTTCGCAGCATGCGGACAATCTTGCCGCTGGTGGTACCACGGACAATGGAATCATCGATCATTACCACAGACTTGCCCTTGACCGCAGAGGCAATGGCATTCAGCTTCAGCTTTACGGCTGTATCACGCTTTTTCTGAGTTGGCTGGATAAAGGTACGGCCGATGTAGCGGTTCTTCATAAGACCCTCTACATAAGGTATGCCGGACTCGTAGGCATAGCCGGAGGCGGCAGTATTACCAGAGTCAGGAACAGAAATAACGATATCAGCCTTGTATTTTGTCTCACGGGCCAGTACCCGACCCATTTCAAAACGTGCCTCGTGTACGCTAAGGCCATCCAGCACGGAATCCGGACGGGCAAAGTAGATGTACTCAAATACGCACATGGACAGCTTTGGCTCAGCAAAGCGGAAGCTCTTGACACCCTCGTCGTCAATGACCACCATCTCACCTGGCTCAATATCCCGGACAAATTCAGCACCTACTACATCCAGGCCGCAGCTCTCAGAGGACAAAATCCAAGTATCCTCACCGATCTTGCCCAGGCACAGCGGACGGAATCCCTGTGGATCACGGGCACCGATAAGCTTGTCCTCAGTCATAATGGTCAGGCAGTAGGCACCCTGGATCTTGTTCAGACTCTCCATGATCTTCTCTTCCACGGTAGCCTTACGAGAACGGGCAATAAGGTTTACGAAAACCTCAGAGTCAATGGTGGTCTGGAAGATAGTACCGGCTTCCTCCAGCTCCTTGCGAATCTCTGTAGCATTGGTCAGGTTGCCGTTGTGGGCAAGGCTGATCTTGCCGCCGGAGTAGTTTACCATCAATGGCTGGGTATTGGCCAGCATACTGGAACCTGTGGTGGAATATCTTACATGGCCGATGGCAATATACTGGTTATCCATATGAGGAACCTGATGGCGGAAAACCTCATTTACCAGGCCCATGCCCCGGGTAACATCCATCCAGGCACCGTCAGTAATGGCAATACCAGCACTCTCCTGGCCTCTGTGCTGCAGGGAATACAGACCCAGGTAGGTCATGCCTGATACATCCATCTCACGGGAATAGACGCCATAGACGCCACATTCCTCTTTCCATTTGCTGCCTTCAACTTCTACACTATACATTGTTATTCTTTTTCTCCTAACCTTTCACAGCTCCCACACACAGGGGGAGCAATATAGCAATATACAAGTAGTACCGGCTGGCAGGTAGCTGCTGCCGGCTGCTGCATGGCTTACTGGGCCAGCTGCTGCTCCACGCGGGCAGCCTTCTTCTGCACCTCTTCCGCCATATTCTCACGGAAATCCTTCAGCTTGGCTGCCAGATCCTTATCAGAGATGGCAAACATCTCCACAACAAAAATAGCCGCATTCTTGGCACCGTTGATAGCCATGGTGGCTACAGGAATCCCAGATGGCATCTGAACAGTGCTCAGGAGGGCATCCATGCCGTTGAGTGCGGTTGCATTAATAGGTACGCCTATAACAGGCAGAGTGGTATAGCTGGCAATAACGCCGCCCAGGTGGGCAGCTGCACCGGCTGCAGAAATAAAGGCACATACGCCACGCTCAGGGGCAGTGGTAACCAGCTCCCTTACCCTGGCAGGAGTGCGGTGGGCAGATGCCACAATCACCTCTGCCTCAATGTCGAATTTCTTCAAAAGTTCATAAGCAGGCTTCAGAATAGGCCAGTCGGAATCGCTGCCCATAATGATAGATACCTTCATCTTGCAATCACTTTCCCTTCATAGAATCTCAAGAGGTTTGCTGCTTGATGCCTCCGCCTGCAAACCATGCCGGCAGGGCACCTGAAAATATAAAATCAATAATATTGTAACATAGCAATTAAAAAATTCAAAGCCTTAATTCATAAAAACTCCCTTGAGCACATTCATCCGGCAGATTCCCTCCGGTTCCTGACAAACAAAAAACCGCAGCAACACTTAATGCCGCCACGGTTCCTGCTTTATTATTATCTTTTTTTCTTCCCCTTGGCCTTGCTGCCAGGGATTATATCCAGTCCTAAGATTTCATCTGTCTCCATGCGCTTGCGGACCTCATCAAAAACAAAGTCCATAGCTTCCTTGCTACAAGGCAACATAATACAGGTATTCACCAAATCCGACAGCTGGTCCTGGGTAAGTTTTGAAGGTTCTTCTGTATGCCAGAAAGCCATCATAAGGGATAACAGCATTTCCTTGCTACCCAGCCCATCTTCTGGACATTTTCTCTGCTGAGAACCAGGCTTTTTCCCACGGCCATCCATAAAATGACCACTGTCCTCCGCAAGCTCATCCAACTCGAAATCATCATCCAAATCATCAAGATCCTCTGGACAACCATTTCTGCGGATACAGTCCTGCCGGATAGCCATAAGCTCCGGCAGCTTTGCTGTCATTTCCAGCTGGATATCGAGCTTCCGACACACATTCTTGAAGAAATCATAGCTTTCCTGCCTACACACTACAAACTGCCTTGGCCTGCCACATCGATTAAAGGCATCTCGCAGCATATCAGCAAGATTTCTATATCCCTCCAGATTAAAGCGTGAATTGTTCATCACCAGTACATCTCCCTGGCATTCATTGAACAATATCACACCTTCAGGATAAAAGGCCGGTTCCTCCGGAGCCTTCTCTCTGAAGTTGTGCCTTTCCATGAAGCTGTCAGGAAATACAGGCTCCTCATAGATGAATTTATCCACCAGCCATACATCGGCATTTTTCTTTACTCGCTTTAGTCTGGCTACCTCCAAATCATTCAGTACAGCTGTAGGCCATGTATGCTCATAGTGTCCATCAATTTCCTTTGTGGTGAATTTCCAACTGCCATTCCCTTGCTCTACCAGGGCAGGAATAGCCCCTCGGTAGTCCTCTTCCGCCATGTACTGCCAAATACCGTCCGCTGCCACAAGTTCCTTGCCCAGATATCCTTCCATAGCCAGCAATGCATCTAGGGCTGTTTCACAAAATCTTCCCTGTTTCTCAGTTTTCAGAATCCAGGACATCTCCATAGGTGCCATATACCTAAAGGTAGGATAAAAATTTGCTCCCCTGGCAGACAAACCCTTTCGCTGGCAGTAGTCCTTTACCTTGTCCAAATCCTGCCAGCCTGCCATCTGGGTTAGTCCGGCAAAGGTAATAATATATTCCTCGTGATATCTGTCCTGGGCAACACGCTCATAATCATCCAGACCATCCTGGTATGCATGGTTAGTTAAATCCAAAAGCCATTTCAGTCCTGCCTGCCCCCCTTCCAGCAGAAAGCCTCCTGCTTTGCCGCCTTCGGTCATCAGCGGAACTGCATACCAGCAGCCATGCTGCAGTGTCTCAATGGCAATCATGAAGTTCTGCCCAAGCTTCCGCCATTTTTTCCCCTTCTTGAAGGCGAAAGCCTTGTCGTATAATGTATCACTATAAACCATCAGTATAAATTCCTTTCAATCCTGCCATCTCCACAATGGTTAGAAATAGCCATTTTCTCCGTTTATTATAACCCCTGGATTATTCTAAGGCAAATAATATTTGCATCAGGGTTTTCTCATAAAATAAAAAACTCCCCTGCTTCTGCAAGGGAGTAGATTTCAAATGGTGCCGAAGGCCGGACTCGAACCGGCACGTAGGGTAACTACGCTTGATTTTGAGTCAAGTGCGTCTGCCAATTCCGCCACTTCGGCAACTTTTGTTTTTGACCTCTGAAGTCAAACAACAATGATATATTAGCACATCATTTAAGCTCTGTCAAATATTTTTTAGCATTTTATTAAAAATTTTTCATCAGGCTATATATAACAGGTTATTTTCTCCTATAAACACCGATGGTCATCTCATTTACCTTCGGTATCTCATTTCCTAGCCGCCGCATGAGAACCGCTGCTGCCAGGGTTATTGCCACCACTGCCACATAAAAGCCTACAGCTATAGGAGCAGTCATAATCCTTCCTGTTTTTGCCAAGGCAAGGCTCAAATAGGTAATGGCCACAGGATGTGCCAAGTACACAAAATAAGAATGCCTGCCCAGTGCTGACAGTATAGGCCTCAGCCCTTCCGGCAGCCGCCAGATAGTGAAAATAGCAAAGAAAAACAGGCTGGCCCCCAGGGTGTACAGCACTCCCGCAGGGCAAAGCTGCTGGGCGGTATTAATGCCTTCCAAAGGTGTATAACCTTTAGTGAAAATCACCCAGTAATAATAGCCCAGTATACCTGCCATAGTAAGCCAGAAGAATCCCACCAGATAGCTACGACAGCGGCTCATAAAATCCATAAACCACTTGTTATGCACAGCCAAGTATCCCCCTAACACAAAGATAAAAACATAATGCATTACCCAATAGTTAAGGCGGTAGTCTATCAAGGATTTCAGCAGGAAATTATCCACTCCGGCAGAATTTAGCTCAAAGCAGGACCAATAGTCAAAGGCAATCTGAAAAAGCAGCAAAGCTCCCAGGCCGCCCCAGCTAAGCCTTTTGATTAGCCACACCCACACAGGCATCATGAGATAGAACCACAGCAGTATTACCATAAAATACAGCTGATAGCCTGCAGTGCCGAAAATCATGCTGAAGCCTATATAAAAAGGACTCAGGACACTGGTATCTCCCCATAAGACTGCATAATGCACAAGATAGAACAACGACCATACCACATAGGGTATCAGCACCGTGTTGATGCGTCGCTTGAGGAATGCCCGGTAGTCGAATTTCTGGGATATGTCCAGATTATAAAACATGCCAAAGGCGGAAATAAAGAAAAAAATAGGCACACTGAAGCGGGTTACCACCTCAAAAAGAGCTACCAAATGCATATTAGCAGCAGGGTTGGCCAGATACTGGGAGCCTACATGGATTCCCACCACCCCCAGCATGGAAATGCCACGAATGTATTCTATAGCCGCCAGTCGCGGCTTCTTATCAGTCAAATCACCATCTCCATATTACTGAATCTGATACTCAATATGCACTCCGGCAGTAAAGCTTACCATACCAGGCAGTACAGGAGTAGCGGCAGCATCGTTCTTTGCCAGGGTCATGAGCTGGGCTGACTCCATGCGATAGCCAGGATTCATGCTGCTACCTTCGGTGACGGTACGGATGCCGATAATATTTACCCCCAAGGCTCTGGCAATGGTGTCCGCCTTGTTCCTGGCATCCCCCACAGCCCGGCTAAGAGCCTCATTTTTGGCAGCTACCTCATCCTTCAAGCCATAGCTGAAACCGCTGACACCGGTGGCGCCATTGGCCAGGGATGTATCAACCACTGTGCTGAGCTTGTCCAAGTCCGTAACTGTTACCTCAAAGCTATTGTCTGCCAAATAGTCTACCACCTTGCCCTTGTCGTAAACAGGGTAAAGGCTGTAATGACTCTGGATATCCTTGCTGTAAATTCCTAGACGGCTCAAAGCAGCAGACAGCTTTGCCGACTGGGCGGCATTATTTGCCCGTGCCAGCTCCACAGTCTTCTCTCTGGATTCCACGCTAAGGCAGATAACAGCCTTGTCCGGTGCCAGGGTATACTCACCACTGCCATCCACGGAAATAATCCCCGGCTCTGCAGCCATGGCGGTACTGGCCATAGCCAGACATAGCAGCATAGTTGCCAGCAAGGTCATGATATTTTTCTTCATAAAAATTACCTCCCATGCATTTTATATATCATACTTACCACTCATCAAAATGCACTCTATCGCTTTCATAAAGATCCCTCTCCGTCATATCAGGCTCTTCCGCATAGCCTAGGGCAAGGATGGAATGAGGAACAATATGCTCAGGCAGCTTCATTACCTCTGCTACCTCCTGCACCCGGTCCTCGCAAGGCCAGCACCCAAGCCATACACTGCCAATGCCTAGGTCATGGGCAGCCAATACCATGTTCTGGGTAGCAATGGAAGCATCAATTACCCAATAATCCGGATCCTCAGACAGTGCCCTGCTCATATCGCCGCATACCAAAATTCCCAAGGCAGATTCCCTCAAAGGTGTAGAATATAAGCCATTGGCTACAGCTAGCTTGCCTAATACTTCCTTGTTGCGGATAACCACAAAGGACCACATCCGCTTATTCATGCAGCTAGGGCCGCTCATGCCTGCTGTCAATATTTTCTTAATATCCTCAAAGGTAATTCCCTCCTGGGTAAACCTTCTTACGCTTTTTCTTGTGGCTAAGGCCTTTAATGTATCCATCACGATTTCCTTCCTTACCTATCCATCACATATACATTTCAATCAGAGCTTCAAACCTTCCTTATATTTACCAAGCTTTGCTCTTCATTAGCCTTATTTTATCCTAAATAAAACTTTTCCGCAACAACAAAAGCCCTTGTCTTTGCCATTATCTGGCAAAAACAAGGACTTATCCCAAGGAAGCAGTGCTTCCAAATATTCTGGTGGAGATGAGGAGAATCGAACTCCTGTCCGAAAGCGTTGTCATATAGACTTCTCCGAGCGCAGTCAATGTTTGGATTTCAGAATGGGGCAGACACAGACAACCGCCCTTCCTCCTATCCTGGAAAAAGTTCCCATTCAGCCCTCCAGGAGTCAGGCCTCAGGTATCCCGCAATTGGCCTCTTATACCCTCAGGCGGGAGCTGAAGATACAGAGGTTAGCATTAAGCTGCTAAAGCGTAGTTTTCGTTAGCTTTTATATTTAATAAAAGTTTCACCTTACTAACGGGGCTAGGTGACCCCCCGGCTCGCTATCCATACTCCAGCCACCCCCGTCGAAACCTTTACATCCCCCTGTAAAGGGAAATCCGGTTTTGGCAGCAGGCTGAATGCTCAGCCCCTGCACCTGCGAGATGCAGGCGGGATTTCAAGAATATGAAAACTAGGGGTATAATATCATATTCCTTGCGAAATGTCAAGAAAAGATAACAGCACAGGAAGCATACCCACGTCGACTCGCTCTCGTTTACCCCTCATACTCATTGGTATAGGACTTAAATGCTTCAATATCATCGGCAGTAAGGTGGTAGTAGACCTTCTCACCGGTGCTGTGGGGCAGCTGGCGTGGCTTGAACAGGGCGTACATATCCTCATATCCCTTGGCGTAATCTAGCAGATAGATGCCTGCCAGTACCCTGCCGGAATGGTGGCTTTGGCCGTTTTCCTGCGGCTTTCCTGTCGCCGTTGCTGCATCATCATCTGCCTCAGCCTGATGTTTCCGTGGCGGCATAGGTTTTCTACGAGCTACCAACAAAGTTCCCAGTGGGCATTCTATGAGATACAGCCAGCCCTTGGCCTTTTCCACAGCCCTGCGGTGGAGCTCCTCAGATACCATAGTATGAAGAAATCTCCAGCCTGCATAAATCTGTTCGTCTGTCAGCCTTTCCCCTTCCGGCGGCAGATCGCACAGGGCATATTTCTCAATAAACTGCCGCATCAATACTTCATAGCAATACAAGGTAGCCTTGGCATCAGCAGCAGCAGAGTGGGCAGACCCCTCCTCCCACACATAACCGCAGAACTCGGCACATTTGATGAGGCTTGGCACATGGTAAAAATCCATCTCTAGCTTGTCCCCATATACCCCCCAAAAAAGCTCCCGTACATCCAGGCAGCGATCTGCCGTCAGCCCTGTAATGCCGGACTGCTCCAAGATACGCACATCATTGTCCAAGGCAAAACCCAGAATCATCTGGCACCGATCAAATATTTTTTGGATTTTTTTCAGGCAGTCCTGAAAATGGGGCTTGTTCTGCACCATCAACGGACTAATGCCGTGAACCTTTTCAGAGTGTGGCCATTTCCTGTTTCTCTTCGGCTTGTAGAGGCTGTTCAACACCAATTCCCCCCGGGCACTATAGATGGCCAGCTCCAGTATTTCATTGAATTTTCCTGTACTAGTGGACTCTGTGTCCAGGCAGGCTATATACATTTCCGTGTCCCTCTCTCAATATGTTATCAATTCATTATACTCTTAAACAGATTTAAAGGCAAATGAATCTGTATTTCCTCACACAAAAACACCCTCAAGGCACTATTTCCACAGCACCCTGAGGGATATATTTGCTTTCCTGCTATCTTACTCGGCCGGACGGAGGCTCAAGCCACGCTCAGCCAGCTTGTCCACGATTTCATCAAAGGACTTGGAACCCAGGTTGCGGAGATTCTTGACCTCCTCATCGGTTTTCTTAATCAAATCTCCGATGGTAACAATGCCGGCCCGCTTCATGCAGTTGGCTGGACGTACATTCAGTTCCAGATCCTCAATAGGACGCTCCAGCACATCAGACTTGCCACCCAGGGCATCTGCATCATCAACAGCTACATCACCGCTCTGATAGATAACATTGTTCAGCTCTGGATTTGGCTCCTCAATTTCGGTATCAGCCAGCTCCCACATAGGAGTCAAAGAATCAATCATCAGCTTGGCAGACTGGTTCAGAGCATCTGCAGCAGAAATAGTGCCGTCAGTCTCTACCTCAATAATCAGCCTATCATAGTCAGTGGTATTGCCTACACGGGTATTCTGTACCTTGTACTCCACACGGCGCAGCGGGGAATATACACAATCCATGGCAATCATACCCTCTGGAGCATTTACATTCTTCTCAGCAGAAACATAGCCATAGCCGCTTTCAATATAGAGATCCATATTAAGGCTGCCACCAACCTCAACAGTAGCCAATACAGTGTCAGGCTCCAGGATATCCAGCTCTGCCTCTTCATCCTGGCAGAAAATATCTGCTGCAGTTACCTGATATTCCTCATCACCAGCCTCAACCTGGATGTGAGCCATAACAGGAGCCTCTACAGGACGGATACTCAGCTCACGCAGCCGCAGAACAATCTCCTGAATGCTGTCATGGACACCGGAAAGCTGATCCTGGAGGGTTTCAGCACCCTGGAACCGTACAGCCACAACTGCTGCTCCCTGAATGGAAGAAAGCAGAATCCGCTTCAGGCTGCTGCCGATGGTAGTGCCGTAGCCACGATCCAAAGGCTCACAGGTACAGGTAGCATGATTCTTGTTATCAGGATTATCCTCGTATCTCATTTTAGTATCATTAATATCCAGCATATAAAAAGCTCCTCTCGGATAAAATAACAAATTTCGCGTACTCTACATTCTACAATAAGTTTTTCAAAATTTCAAGGGATAAATAAAAAAAGGATACAGCAAAGGCAGTATTTCCTCGTACTCACCCTTCTGTATCCTTTTTCCTCACTGCCTACAAGGCAATGCAGAGATTTGCGCACAAGCTCTCAATGAGCTGTCGCTCCTCAGTTGTGGCTATCCTCTTGCCCTTTTCCAGATCATCATAATCCGGACGTGGCAGACAAAGAGCCGCTGCCATCATATCTGCCGAAAAATCACATTGCTGGCGGATGGCATTCAGGATATAACCGATCATATCATCAGCTCCTATTCTGAAAACACGCTCAAACGACTGCCTAAAAATAAGCAGCCGCCACAACATGGGGGTTGCAACAAATATTATAGCACCTGGCATTTTCAAAGGCAAATATTTTCTCATTTGCCCTAAATATTCAGCAATCCTTCGGCAACTAAGCAAATAATTTTTCCAATATCTCCTTTTCAGCCGCTACAGGCAGCCTAATGCCAAATTCCACCTCCAGGTACTGCTCCACAGTGCATCCCAGCCAATTCGCCATCATATCCAGGCTATAGCCCTTTGCCTGCCGCAGTTCTTCCAACATATCTATAGTCATTTATTCCTCACCTATCTACAAAAAAATAAAGCCATTTCTAAAATGACCTAGGGTAGTATATTATAACCAAATCTATTTGTAAAGAATTATTTAATAACATAGGAAAATTGTCCCTCAAATCGGTTCTGAATCCTTGCAATACCCAACTATATATGCTACAATCAATAATTAATAAGATATAAATATTTATCTATTCGCAATTTTCATCTCTTGTGATGCAAATCCTGCCAGATAAGTATTGATTGCCAGAAACGCAGAGGTTTTATCGTGTACAAAGGGAATAGAGAACAACAAAATACGATTGCTGAAGCCACAGTAAAGGCAGTATTCCGCTCTGCTGTGGTGGCTTATTATGTGGATGTACAGCACGACTGGTATGACTGTGTTCGGCACAACAACAATATGCCACAAGAAATAGCTGCGGCAGGCACATATAGCCAGGCCTTGGAGCAGGTCGTTTCCTTAATGATTCCCAGAGAATACCACGCTTCCATCAAGCTAAAGCTTTCCGCCGAATACATCCGCAATCATTTGAACAACAAAAATCCAGAATTTACCCTGGAGCTTCCCATGAATTTACCTAACAGGCATAAATGGTTCCGGGTGTTCGTTACCTTGATTGACTGGGAAAAAAGTCTCCCCCATCATGTAGTAATATCCGCTAGGGATATTACCCAGGAGCATATGGCCCAGGAAAAGAGCATTGAGCTTATTAGCCATTTACAGACCACGGCTGACCGGCAAAAGGAAGCCCTTGCCCAGCAAAACGAAGATCTTTACCTGCAAAACCAGGAGCTGGCAACTCTAAACCGCGAAATTTTAGCCAGCCGTGATGCCATGTTCCAACTGGCGGATGATATGCAGGCCGCCCTTTTCCAGAACAATATGTATCAGGAAATCCTGCAGCTGCAGCAGGCAGGCCTTATTGCCTATGACTGCAAAACCCTGCAGCTTCTATATATGAACGAAACAGCCCTCCGGCTCTACGAAATGACCGACCAGAACTACAAGGGTGGCACCATCCAGGATCTTCGTGACAAGGTTGTGATTTTGGACAATACAGGGCCAGTCAAGGAGATGCACATTCTAAGGCACACTGGCTCCGCCGATACCATTGAGTGCTCCATTACCCACAGCAACGGCCGAATCTTCTATATGAATATTGCTTCCAGAAATATCCTACTGGAAAACGATCAGAATATTGTAGTGGATGTGGTAACAGATGTAACTAGGCGAGTACTGGCACAGCAGGAGCTGGAGGACAAGGCCATGAAAGCCAATACCAGGCTTAGCTCCGTGGAAAGCACCTTGATGCATTTTGCGGACTATATCTATCATGTGGATTTAACAGATGCTATGCTGCTGGACAATTTCATCTGTGACGGCTACCTGAAGCTTTTGGAATTCCAGCAGATACAGGCTCCTTGCAAGTATGACGAGTTCATGCAGCAGGCCATAGATATCTTGGGTCTGAAGGTCCTCAGCTACAACGGTCGACATGATGTTGCCTACAACTGTGATACCCTGTTGCAGGATTTCTATCGGGGCATCAACAACTGTGAGCTGGAACTTTATCATACTAAAACTGATACCTACCATCGCATCACTGCCCTTATGTCTATAAATCCTGAGGACTGTCATGTGATCATGACGGCCATTGGCTCAGATATTACAGCCATCCGCAAAAAGGAGCATGAGGATCAGCAGATGCTGCTACAGGCTCAGGAAAAAGCCCAAAGGGTTTCCGCCCAGCTGGAGGAACAAAAATCCGAGCTGGCCTCCAAGCACAAATCCTTGGAAACTGCCTACCAAGAGCTAATGGAATTTAACAGCATTGTCCAGGGACTTCAGTCCGTCTTCAGCTGCTGCTATTATATAGATGTAGCTGGACGCAGCTTTACGGAAATCAAAAGCAATCGCTTTATGCAGAAACATTTTATCAGTTCCAGGGATCTGGAAATCTCCATGGAGGAATATATCCAACAGGATATCAAGCCTGCCTACCGTGCCTTGGTGCGGGAGTTTGTTTCACTTTTCTCCATCTCCAGCCGCCTTAGCGACAAGCCTTATCTTACCATGGAGTACGAAACCATTAGCCAGGGCTGGATCCGCTGCTATCTGGTACCTGCCCAGTACAATCAGAACAGCGTACCTACTCACATCCTCTATGTAAACGAAATCATCGAGGAGGAAAAAATCATCCAGAACCATCTCAGGAAGATTGCAGAAACCGACGGCCTTACCGGCATCTACAACAGGGCTACTGGTGAAGCCCGCATCATTGCCAAGCTCCAGCAGAAATGCTCTGGTGCCTTCGGCATTATGGATTGTGATGATTTCAAGGGCATCAACGACAACTTCGGCCATGGCACTGGCGACAAGGTGCTGATGATGATTGCCAACAGCCTGCAGGAGGCCTTTGGCCCGGAAAGCATTGTCCTAAGGCTGGGAGGAGACGAATTTGCCTTCTTTATGTCAGGCTGCGAAAGCAAGATAAAGCTTTCTGCCACTGTCACCAAGTTTTTCACCATCATGGATGCCTACCATATTCCTCAACTAAAGGAACGTAAGGTTTCTGTTAGCGTAGGAGCTGTGCTCTTTGATGGCAAGGCCGCCCGCAGCTTTGAGGAGCTTTACGAGCTGGCGGACCACAATCTCTACGAAAGCAAAAAGATACCGTATAATAGGTTGACTATTTAGTCTGACAAATAATGCTGAAAGTATCCCCACGACAATTCGCTCATAAATGAACAAAAGAGTCCTTTCCACCAGGAGAAGGACTTTTTTGTAGCATTTTTTGATATGGCACATGAAAAAGCTGGAAGGTGTACCCTAAGGAGAGCGGGTCCACGATGGTATACCTCCAGCTTTTCCTGTTATCCGTTATCTGTTATCTTCTATCCTCTATAATGCAATCAGCTGGAATATCCTTAATAAACCTGCATACTGGTCGCCTATCATCTGGCACGCTGGTGATATATAGCCGTTGTCTGGCACGGGTCATGGCAACGTAGAAAAGCCTTGCCTCCTCCCCAAACTGCTTATCACGAACAGCATTCCAAGCAGGAAATTCCCCTTCCTGCAGCCCTGCCATAAAGACAGTATCAAACTCGGAGCCTTTTGCCTGGTGCACCGTAATAATCGGAATTCGTGGATGCTCAGATAGCATCAGCTCCAGCTCCGTATTGGACAGAGAAGTCATGCGAAGGAACTCCTGGAGAGCATCGTATGGAGATACACCCTCTCCCCCGTATTCCCTAGCATAATATACCAGTGCCCACATATTATTAATCCTGTTTTGCTCTTTGGCATAATGCTTGTCCATGCCCAGCTTGTTTATAGTCATTTTTACCAGGTCTTCCAGGGACAATACCTCCATCTGCTGCCGCAAACGGTTCATAGCCTGGGCTAAAGGCTGGAACCTGGCGGCAAATTCCTGCATAAGCCGCCGCCTTTCGTCCCGCACCGGCAGAATATTGTTTTCCACAGCATAAATAAGTATTTCTCCAGTAGCACAAATATCATCAAAGGCATCATGGCTGGATTTGTGCTGTACATGGAAATATTCTCCCAAAAACTCCAGCTTGTGATTTGGCAACCTAGGATAAAACCTACGGAAAATATCCAGGGTATCATAAAAGCCCTGCATTTCTAAAGGTGGCAATCCCAGCCTTTCCAGCTGGCTGGCCAGAATAGTCAAATCAAAAACCACATTATGGCCTACTATAACGCTGCCCTTGGCAAATTCACAGAAATCCTTCAAAGCCTCTGCGGGATACAGCCCTTCTGCTGCCAATTTGGCATCAGAAATATGGTGCACCTGCTCCGATGCTCCTACCGAAATACCAGCCCGCAAATAATGCATCAGCCGCCCCTGCTCCTTGCCATGAATATCCAGCTTAATGGCTGCAATCTGGATAATTTCGTCCTTAGCCGTGTCCAGTCCTGTGGCCTCCACATCAAAGACCACCACATTGACCTCCTCCAGCCCCCGCAGCAGCATTTCATAGGTTTCTCCGTATTTGCACACAGAAGGGTGGAGAAAATCTGTTATCTTGATGCCAGCCTGACGATATTCCTCTGACTGGATTTTCTCCACTGTCTTAGGGCCGATGCGATTCCCAAAACGCTTCAGCAACCGCAGGAGGCTGGCACTGTCCTGGGGATTTATCAGCAGCCGCAGGGCAGCCACCACATCCTTGATTTCCTGACGGCGGAAGAACTTAAACTCTTCCACCAGCATAAAGGCAAGAGAAAAATCCCCCTTCCCTCGCCGCTGCTCCTGAATATTCCCCAGATAAGCAGACAACTTCTTGCTATAGCCATTGCTCCGCACCAGAATACATACCCTGGAGAGATTTTCCGGCTGCAGATTCTGGAGCTGCTGATAGATCCACATAGCCTCCGCCTTGATGCTGACGCATTGCTTGTGTACAATCAGCTCTCCCTGCTGCTGGCTCATGGCCCTGGCATCATCAGAAAACAGCCGCTGAAAATCCGCTGGAAACTGGCTTTTCAGGAACTCTGTCCCCGCCCGGAGCAAAACCTCCGTAGAGCGGAAATTTTCGTCAAAGATGGTTACTACAGGATTGTATTTTTGCCGATAGCATTCCAAAATATATTTAGGCTCAGACCCCCGCCATTCGTAAATAGTCTGGAAGAAATCACCGCAGAACAGCAGATGGCTATCTCCGAACAATCTCTCTAGTACTCTATATTCCAGGCGGCTGGTGTCCTGAACCTCATCTACACACCAGTAACGGAACCTCTCCTGCCAGGCCTTCTGTACATCCGGCTCTTGCAACAGCTGATAAGCACCATTAATTAAATCACAAAAATCCACCCCATGGTTTTCTGCCAAAAGATTGTCATATTCCTTGATAATCTCCCCACAGTGGGCCTCGAAACTCATGATTAAATCATAATTATTTTTAGCAGCAGCATTGATGCGTTTTTGATGTTTTTCCTTTAGCTTCATCAGCACCTGCTCATAGTCCAGGCAGCTATTATCAGAAAAGATATTGAACTCTCCCCGCCGTTCCTTAATTAGGCCAATCAGTGACTGAAAGCCATTTTCATAGCCCCTGGCACACCAGGCAAGAGTGCGTATCAGTTCCCGGCAGTCTTCCTCGTCAAAGACCGTAAAATCCGTAAAAATATCCGTCCGCCTCTTGGCCTCCTGATGCAGCACCTCATAGCAAAAACCATGAAAGGTCTTTACCAGTACCTTATTGCCCTCAGAGCCTGCCAAATCCACAATACGCTTCTTCATTTCATTACAGGCCTTGTTGGTAAAGGTCAGACAGACGATTTCCTCCGGCTTTGCCCGTCCTGATTCTAGGATATTTACTACCCGCCAGGCCAGGGTATTGGTTTTGCCGGTACCGGCAGCCGCCAAAAGCAGGATATTCCTATCCAGCTCCTGGGCCACCTGCCTTTGTTTAGTATTCAAACTATCCAGCTTCATTTATATTCCTCAGCCAGCTTCTGGAAGGCTGCCAAACTGCGACGAATGGTATCCTCCTTGATGCAGTAAGCCGCACGGAAATACCCAGGACAGCCAAAGTCTGAGCCAGGCACCAGCAGTAAATCATATTTTTGTGCTTTCTCACAAAATGCTCTGTCATCTTCTTCCAATGCCTTTGGAAACAAATAAAAGGCTCCCTGTGGCTTCAAGCACTGGAAGCCTGCGGCAATAAGCCCTTCATAAAGGAGCTTACCATTTCGTTCATAGGCGGCAATATTGGATGGCTCATCCACACAACGAGCAGCCACCCGCTGGAACAGGGATGAGGCATTTACATGGGTCAGCACTCTAGCGGCCCCGGCAATAGCTCCATAGATGCGGCCAAAATCCGCCACCTGATCCGGCACCACAATATAGCCAATACGCTCACCAGGCAAGGACAGGGACTTGCTCCAGGAATAGCACACCAGGGTATTCTGATAGTATTTAGGAATATATGGCACTGTCAGGCCACCGTATACCAGCTCACGATATGGCTCATCAGAAATAATGAAAATCGGATGCCCATATTCCTTTTCCTTTACCGTCAGTATCTCGGCCAACTTCTTAATGGTTTCTTCCGAGTAAACCACACCGCTTGGATTGTTTGGACTGTTGACAATAACCGCCTTGGTCTTAGGGCTCAGCATCTTCTCAAACTCATCAAAGCGAATCTGGAAATTCTCTATATTGGCTGGAACTACAGACAGTTTGGAGCCTACAGACTCCACAAAGCAGCCATATTCCGGGAAATAGGGTGCAAAAGTCATAAATTCATCATTTGCACCATCCTCATGGAGAGCCTTGAAGCAAATGGTAATGGCTGCTGCCGCACCGCTGGTCATAAAGAGATTCTTGCCAGTAAAATCAGTATCGAAGCGACGGTTGATGCTCTTGGCAATAATCTCCCTGGACTCAGGGTCACCAGGAGCCACAGTGTAACCATGGAGATTGCAGGAATCCACGGTATTCAAAATATCAATAATAGCAGTCTTTACTGCTTCTGGTGCTGGCACATTAGGATTGCCCAGGGAAAAATCATAAATATTTTCCTCCCCTACCTCAGCAGCTCGTTTTCTGCCGTATTCAAAAATCGTGCGGATTGTGGACTTCTTCGTGCCCAATGTATACATTTTCTCAGAAACCATAACCATCATCCTTCTTCTTTAGATTTGATTTAATTATAACCCCTAGGTTATTCTAAGGCAATAAAAAAGAGCTCCCACTCAAGAAGCCCTTTTTCACATTATTTTTATCTTCTAGTCAGAATAGTGGACAGATAGTTCAGCTTTCTGCCCTTTTCCTGACGGATATCCCGGATGATAACCTCATCTTCAAGGCCACAGCGACTGGCCAGCAGAGCCTTTTCTGTCATGCCCTCCTCTGCCAGCATGTCTATTACCTGATCCGAGTTCTTGTACACCTTCATTAAGACTGCATTGTCACAGGTCTTCAGGGCTGCCCGCACCTTATCCTCCGGCATATTGGCTGGGATAATGCTGAGAATGGCATCTCCCTCCACAATAGGTGTATTGGTGGCACTGCCAATGGCACAAAAGGCAGGAATCCCTGGGATGGTTTCAATCTCCACATCCTCCTGCTGCAAAAGCCGGAACACATAGATATAGGTGCTGTAAAACATTGGATCACCAATGGTCAAAAAACCTACATTCTTCCCCTGCTGCAAAAGCTCCAGAATTTCCTTCTTGTTGCTCTGCCATGCCGTATCATCGGAAGCAAAGCCTACAGTCATAGGAAATACCTGATATACGATTTCAGTTTCCGGCTTAATATGCCCCTTGGCAATATTCAGGGCCACACTGCCGTCTTTTTTTTCGGTTTTAGGAGCAATAATAACATCCAGCTGCTTGATTGCATTGATTGCCTTAACGGTCAAAAGCTCTGGATCCCCAGGGCCTACACCTATACCATATAATTTACCAGTCATGAAAGCTATCCTTCCTTTCTTCTTAAATCAAACTGCTTTACCGTTTTCTTGCTCATACATTTCATTTTTGGCCATGTGCTGCCCTGAAGTATATGCTCCAGGCAGCCTGGCCTTTTATTTGTTATTAGCTGTTTGTAGATATCTTCTGAGAGCATCCTGCCAGGTAGGCAGCTGTCTAAATCCCTGCTCTATCAGCTTGCCTGTATCTAGCCTGCTGTTGGCGGGCCTTTGAGCTTTGCTGATACCATATTCCTCCGTTGAAACAGGAATTACCTTGGTAGCCATATTTGCCTGACGGAAAATCTCTCTGGCAAAATCATACCAGCTAATATTTTCCCCCTCGTTAGTAGCATTATAAAACCCATACTTTTCAGATTCTATCATATCCGACAATAATATGGCAAGGTCAAATGTATATGTAGGCCTGCCAATCTGGTCATTTACCACCCTAAGCTCAGGATATTTCTGTCCTACTTTTAGCATAGTATCTACGAAATTCTTGCCATTGGCACCAAAAACCCAGGAAATCCTCACTACAAAGAATTTTTCCAGATTATTGGCCACCACCAGCTCACCGGCCATTTTGCTGAAGCCATAGACATTGATTGGATCATAATCCTGGCTATCTGCCTGCCAAGGCTCCATACCCTGGCCGTTAAAGACATAATCAGTGGAAATATACATGAGCTTACAGTCCAGGTATTTACAGGCATCTGCTATATTGGCTGTGCCGCTGCTATTTACTGCCAACACCTGGGGCTGCTTGTCCTCTGCCCCATCCACATCTGTCCAGGCAGCACAATGGATAACGGCATCAGGCTTTATTTCCTCCAGTAGCTGCAGTACCCTTTCCCTGTTCCTGATATCCAGCTGGTAATAAGGGGCGCTGCATACCCTAGTGCCATCTTGACAGCCGTTATATGCCTCTCCTGTGCCGGAGCCTATGGCATCATGGCCACGGCTGATAAGCTCATTTACCACATCATGACCAAGCTGGCCATTGACTCCCGTAACAAAAATCTTCATATCTTGCAACAATGCTCCTTAGAATTTGAACGTATCCTTCAGGCCAGCCCATTTCTTGTCCTTGTCGGAAAGGTTCAAGGCCACCCCATCAACGGTATAGCCAGCACCATCAGCAGAGCCTGGATATATACCCTCCAGCTTTGGCCACTGGATGCCAATCTCCGGATCATTCCAGGCCAGGCCACCTTCATCCCCAGGATGATAAAAGTCCGTTACCTTGTAGCAGAACTCTGCCTTATCGCTAAGTACCAAAAAGCCATGGGCAAAGCCCTCGGAGATATAAAACTGCTTCATATTTTCAGCAGAAAGCTCCACTCCAAACCACTGACCATAGGTAGCAGATCCCTGACGGAGATCTACGGCCACATCAAATACACAACCATTGATTACCCTTACCAGCTTGCCCTGAGGATGCTGTTTCTGGAAATGTAGTCCCCGCAGCACGCCCTTGGTGCTCATGCTCTGATTGTCCTGGACAAAAACCATATCCAGGCCTGCCTCATGCATGTCCTGCTGATTGTAGGTTTCTACAAAATAGCCACGGTTATCCCCAAATACAGTTGGTTCTATAACATAAAGCCCCTCAATGGGAGCCTTGGTTACCTTTATCTTGCCCAAAATCCATAGTCCTCCTTAGATCTTATTGCCATACATCTTGGCGTAATACTGCTGATAATCACCGCTGATGATATCCTGCCACCATTTTTTGTTTTCCAGATACCACTTAATGGTCTTTTTGATACCGTCCTCAAATTTTGTTTCTGGCAGCCAGCCCAACTCCCTATGAATCTTGGCAGGGTCAATGGCATAACGCTGATCATGGCCCTTACGGTCCTCCACATAGGTAATAAGGCTTTCTGGCTTGCCCAGCTGCTGACAGATGATTTTTACGATGTCAATATTCCGCTTTTCGTTGTGGCCACCTACATTGTAGACCTCACCAACCTTGCCATTGTGGATAATAAGATCAATGGCTCGGCAATGATCCTCCACATAGAGCCAATCCCGGACATTTTCGCCCTTGCCATATACAGGCAGAGGCTTGTCCGCTAGGGCATTGGCAATCATCAATGGGATAAGCTTCTCTGGGAAATGATATGGGCCATAGTTGTTGCTGCAACGGCTGATGGTTACAGGCAGTCCATAGGTACGATAATATGCCATAACCAATAAATCCGCTGAGGCCTTGGAGCTAGAATATGGGCTGCTGGTGTGGAGCGGAGTTTCCTCTGTAAAGAACAAATCCGGTCTATCTAGCGGCAAATCACCATATACCTCATCGGTGGAAACCTGATGATATCTCTTGATGCCGTATTTGCGGCAGGTATCCATCAGTACAGCCGTGCCCATGATATTGGTCTCCAAGAAAATACCAGGATTCTCAATGGAGCGATCTACATGGGACTCAGCTGCAAAATTTACCACCATATCAGGCTTTTCCTCCTGAAACAGCTTGTCCACAGCTTCCCTGTCACAAATATCTGCCTTTACAAAGCGGAAATTTTCCTGCTGCATCACAGGCTCCAAAGTGGACAAATTTCCTGCATAGGTCAGCTTGTCCAGGCATACAATCCTGTATTCAGGATGAGCCTTCAGCATATGAAATACGAAATTGCTGCCAATAAATCCGGCACCGCCAGTTACTATGATTGTCATAAAAATTCTCCCAATTTTCTTTCTAAGCTATTTATATTAGCCATGAAGTACATCTATAAACTTACCTTCCAGAACATCCTTTAGGTATCTGCCATACTGGTTCTTTTTCAACACCTCGTAGGTTGCCATCACCTGCTCCTTTGTGATCCAGCCATTGAGGTAGGCTATCTCCTCCAGGCAGGCAATCTTGCGGTGCTGATGGTCCTCTACGGTTTTGACAAAATTGGTAGCCTCTACCAGGCTTTCATGAGTACCTGTATCCAGCCAGGTAAAGCCCTGTCCCAGCAGCTCTACATTCAGCTGACCAGCCTCCAGATAAAGGCGGTTCAGATCTGTAATCTCCAGTTCGCCTCTAGCAGATGGCTTCAGCTTCTTGGCCAGTTCCACTACATGATTATCGTAGAAATACAATCCTGTTACACAATAATTGGTTTTTGGCCTTTCTGGCTTTTCCTCTATGCTGATAGCATGGCCCTGGTTGTCAAACTCCACAATACCAAAACGCTCTGGATCATCTACATAGTAGCCAAATACAGTAGCTCCCTGGCCTGTTTCTGCCAGCTCTACTGCCCGCCGCAGCCTCTTGTTCAGGCCATGACCTGCAAAGATATTATCTCCCAGTACCATAGCCACAGTATCATCACCAATAAAATCAGCACCGATGATAAAGGCCTGGGCCAGTCCATCCGGAGATGGCTGCACTGCATAGCTGAGATTTAGCCCAAACTGGCTACCGTCCTTCAGCAGAGCCTCAAACCTTGGCGTATCTGCCGGAGTAGAAATAATCAGAATATCCCTGATACCTGCATTCATCAGCACAGACAGAGGATAATAAATCATAGGCTTGTCATATACAGGCAAAAGCTGCTTAGATGTAACCGTAGTAAGTGGATACAGCCTTGTTCCAGATCCACCTGCCAAAATAATTCCCTTCATAATGCACCTCTCATTTCATCATCTTTCCATCCCAACGGCGGAAAAGTTCTACCTTTACTCCTAAATTATCGCAAATCTTGCCCACCAGCATATTCACCAGATCCATAATGGTATCAGGCCTGTGATAAAATCCCGGGCTGGCTGGCATAATAACCGCCCCCATGCGGCTCAGTTTCAAAAGGTTTTCCAGATGCCCCTGATGCATAGGAGTTTCCCGTGGTAGCAATATCAGCTTCTTGCCTTCCTTGAGCATCACATCTGCCGCCCGGGTCAAAAGATTCTGGGTGATGCCGTTGGCCAAGCAGCCGCAGGTATTCATGGAGCAGGGAGCTATGACCATGGCATCTGCCTGAAAGGAACCGCTGGCAATAGCCGCCCCTACATTGTGGACATTATAAATCTTATCTGCCACCAGGGCAATATCCTCCAAGGTGGTATCACATTCATACTGGATAACCCCTAGTCCGCTATCCGTAATTACCACATAAACCTGATGTCCAGCATTCTTCAGCACCTCAATGAGTTTCAGACCATAAATGCTACCACTGGCTCCCGTAATCCCCACGATAATCTTCATCTATATTTACCTCCTCAAAGTTTTCATGTAGTTTCAAAGGCTCCCTGAATATGATTTACCTGCATGTTGCCTCCAGGCTGGGCAAAAACCTCCAGCACATCAAACCTCAGGCTCCTGCCGGAGAGATTGTGTCCCTGGATATACCAGCTGGCTGTCTTGATGATTTTTTGCTGCTTCCAGTAATTCACTGCCTCACAAGGCCTGCCATAGGCCAGGCTACGACGGGTCTTTACCTCCACGAAAACCACTGTAGTGCCACGACTGGCTACAATATCTATTTCCCCTACAGGACAACGATAGTTTCGCTCCAATATCTGATAGCCATGGGACATGAGATAGGATGCCGCTGCCTGCTCCCCCCTGTTGCCCAATATCTTATTGTTCATATCTCACTCCCCATATTAAAGCAACTTCATGGCCGGCGGCCTGTTCCCCATGTCTCCGCCAAGGCCTTTACCCTTGTCAATGCGGTATACATAGGCCAGAATCTCTGCCACAGTGGTATACAGTTCCGTAGGAATTTCCTTGTCCAGCTCCAGAGCCATCAGCATATTCACCAGGGACTTGTTCTGATATACCGGCACCTGGCCCTTTCGGGCGGCCTCCAGAATATTCTCCGCTACGTGTCCTTTGCCCTTGGCCACCAGCTTTGGAGCCTGGTTCTGCTCCATATCATATTTCAGTGCAACCGCCTTTTTAGTGACATTAGGATCCTGTTCTGGCTCCTCCTGAGGCTTTCTCCTGTCCATCAACATTTAATTCACCGTCCCCACACGCAGATCATTAAGATGAATGGAGGTATCGTACAAGGCCTTGCGGATATCTGGCAAATACTCCCCAAAGGACTGCACCGCCTCCTGGCTGGAAAAATTTACCCTCAAGTTCAAATTATTTCCCTCAAAAAGCTGGCACACGATATCCACCGCCCCAATATTATCCGTCAGCACGCACACCCGAAACCAGGTATCCTTCCGCATCCGCTTGGTCTCATCCTCATGGGGCGGCTCATCATAAATATTGATATAGGCAGGATAGCTGTGACCATCTGCTCCAACATATAAAGGCATCACAAAACTGATGGATTTCTGTCCATCAGCCTGATAGCTGCCCTCGCTAGCAATGCTTCCCTTCATGGAGGAAACCACTGTCTTGATTTCCTTTTGGGCATTCTTATAATCCCTTGCTTTAATGTCCTTGAGGCTTCCTAGCTCTGCCAGCTGGAGAAATGCCCACAGCTTAGGCAGTCCATCCAGTCCCTGCTGCTGTCCTGCCTGCTGTACCGCCGCCGGAATATTGCTCTGAACCATTTTCAGCAAAAGGTTAAGCTGCTTGGCATCCTGCTGGCTCAGGCCATCGTTTTTGCCATTGATGAAATTCTGTAAAAGCTGACTGTCCTTTGCTGTCAGATTGCTATCCTTCAGCAACAGTTCTGCTAGATTCTTGAAGCTGTCCACCGTCTGCTGATTGTTGACCAGTTGTGGCAAGCTTTCCTGCTGGGCCTGGGCCGTATTTCGCACTATCCCAGTTTCCTGGCTAAAGCCATAGCGACTGAAAATCTGCTTAAAGAGAGGATTGCTTTCGATTTCTGCTGCCTGCTGCAGCACATTGGCAGAGATTTTTCCCTGGGGTGATACCTGTTGAGCATTGCCATTGTCCACAGGATTCTTGCCAACAAATTCCCCATTGTTGCCGGAAATTGTATTTTTCTGCCCCATAGCAACTGATTCCTGAACATTGTTCTGTACAGTATTGTTATTATTGGCAGTCTGGTTGTTGATATTGCTATTTGGGTTTCCCTGGGTTAGCACACCTGCTGTATTCGCTGCCGTCTGTGGTGCGTTATTCTGTCCTTGAAGATTGGTTCCAGCATTAATTCCCTGTGCACCAGCTGCTTGCCCCTGCACACCAGCAGAGTTCATGCCGGCATAAGCCCTTGCTACCTGCTGCATACCTGCCTGATTAACAGGAGCATTTCCTAGGGGATTGCTACCCTTGTTTCCCTCTGCCAGCTTGGGAAACAGCAGATTTGCCAGCTGCTTTAGTGCTATATTCTGCGGATTTGTTGCTCCATTTGCGGTTCCAATACTGCCAGCATTTGTGCCATTGCCGGATAGCTGCTGCAACAGTTGCAACATATCCTGAGATACCCCCTGGGTGCCTCCGTCATTAAGCATTTGAAAAGCCAGCTTGGTCAGCTGCACCAGTTCCAGATTTGCCGTCTTACCACCTAGGGAGCTATTTGCCACCAATGCCTTTACATTGGACAGCATGGCCTGAAGGCTGTCTGATAGCTGCCCTACCATATTTTCCACCGCTGTAGCTTCCCCTGCTGCCACTTCCATAGCAGCTGCATTATTACCCAGCTGCTGGAAAATCCTGCCCAGAGCTGTCAGCTGCTCCGTGGAATACCGCTGGCTGGCCATGGCACTGCCCAGCCCCTCTCCCAAAGAGCTCTCCAGTGAAAAGGCCTTTATAACCACATTATTTATCATTTCCCGCAACTGCTGAGGCAGGCTGCTGTCCTTCCCCATGGTGCTGTTGGATATTTTCTCAAGTATGGCGGACATATTGTCCACGGAGTTAGTAAATTTTACATCTGTTTGCTTGGCAAAGCCGGAGGCAGAGCCACCATCCCTGGTAACGGATATTTTGTCTGTCTTGGTTTCCGAGGTACGGGCTGCCGGCTGTATGGACGGCGAAGCCGCCGGATTAACATTAGTTGGCATAGTGCATCTCCCTCAAAAAAAATTCTCCCTGCTGTTTTCCCAGCAATCTTCCCTGAAAAATCCCTTGATTACTCCCCAGCTACTATACTGCGGATAGGCTCAAAGGTAAGCCTGTGAATAGGACATGGGCCGTATTTGCGGATAGCCGCAATATGCTCCGCCGTGCCATAGCCCTTATGCCCACTAAAGCCGTACTGGGGATATTGCTTGTCGTATTCATCCATTAAACGATCCCGGGACACCTTGGCAATAATGGAAGCTGCCGCTATGGAAGCGGACTTGGCATCTCCCTTTATCAGGGACAGCTGAGGCAGTTCCAGTTGCTTCAGCTTCACCGCATCTATTAGGGCAAAATCCGCCTTTACCGTAAGCTCATTTACCGCCTGACACATGCCTGCCATAGTAGCTTGAAGGATATTGATCCTGTCAATCTCCTGGCTGCTAATAAAAACCTGCTTTACCGCCCTGGCCTTGGCCATAATCTCATCGTATAGCTCATCTCGCACCTTGCCGCTAAGCTTCTTGGAATCATTGAGCTTAGGCAGCAACAGTCCCTCTGGCAAAATCACCGCCGCCACAGATACAGGCCCTGCCAGTGGCCCTCTGCCTGCCTCGTCAATACCGGCAATGGCACTATAGCCCCTGGCTGCCGCCTCCCTTTCATAGCGGTACATTTCCAATAGCCGTGCTTTTTCCGCTTTCCGGCGGCTTTGCTGCTTTTCGTATTTAGACACCAGCTGCTGGGCTGCCCGGCGGCTGTCCTGGCGACAGGCCTCCAATATTTCAGCCGGCACATTTTCCTGGCGAAAATACTCTCCCAGCTCCTTGATGGTCATTTTAACAATATCCATATATCCCATCCTGCCCTTACTCAGCTTCTTTGGCTTCTGGCTGTTCCTTCGGAGGTACATCCAAGCTTACAGTACCTAGCTTGCCGCTGCGGAAATCCGTCAGCACAATCCGCTGTGCCTTTTCCGTATCCACGATACCACCCTTTACCAGACAGCCTCTTTTCCGGCCAATCAGCTCCAATATCTCATGAGGCTCTGTTGGTAGCTCTCCAGTCAGCTTGTATCTTTCCCGCAATCTGTCCGGATAAAGTTCTGTCATAGTTTCCAGAAATACTCCAGTTATCAGTTCTCTGTCAATGGCCTCATCATTGATGGCTCCTGTAAAGGCCAGCTTCAGCCCTGCGGTCATATCTTCAAACTTAGGCCACAAAATACCCGGGGTGTCCAAAAGCTCCAAATTTCCCCCCAGACGAATCCACTGCTTGGCACGGGTAACGCCGGGACGGTCAGCAGTCTTAGCCTTGTTGGAACCGGCCAGACGGTTAATAAGGGAGGACTTACCTACATTAGGAATACCCAGGATCATAACCCTGGCAGCCCTGGCCTTGGCACCCTTGGACACCAGCTTTTCTGTCATAGGCCTAGCCAGTTCCTCTGTCATGGCCACCAACTGCTTGATGCCTCGCCCTTGAGGTGCATCCACTGCCACAGCCGGTATCCCCTGGCTGCGGAAATAGCCAACCCATTTCTTGGTCATGGCTGTATCCGCCAAATCAGATTTATTTAAGGCCACCAACCGTGGCTTGCCCGCAATGATTTCCTGCAACATAGGATTAGCACTGCTATAAGGAATCCGTGCATCCAAAAGCTCAATTACCACATCCACCAGCTTCAGGTTATCTACAATAATATCCCGAGCCTTCTTCATATGCCCTGGGAACCACTGTACATTTGGCAGTACCTGCTCCACTGTAGGCTTTGCTAGCTCCTGCCGCCCCATGGCTCTATAATCCTTCATCCCATAACCGCTCCTGTCATCCATATATTAAAGAAAATACTAAAGTTCTAAAATAAGTATATCATAAACATTCCCCTAGCTACAACTATTAGAGAGGATTTTTGTCGACAAATTTGACATTATTGTATTTGTATTATAAAATATTGTTATATATTCCTTATATCAACATATTATTCATTTATGCTGATATTCATCAACAAACTGCCCCAGAAAGGATGTATCACATGGAAGCAATTGAAAACATTTTGACCCGCAGAAGTGTCCGTGTATATGAGGACAAGGCCGTTAGTAAGGAGCTTTTAGACGAAATTATCTCTACTGCTCAGATGGCTCCATCCTGGAAGCACACCCAGACCCCAAATTACATCGTTATTCTCTCCCCGGAGAAGAAGGCTGAGCTTATGGAAGCCCTGCCATCCTTTAACGCCCGCAATGTTTCCACAGCTCCTGCTGTAATCGTCATGACCTCCAAGAAAGGTCGCTGCGGCTATGAGCGTGACGGCAGCTTCACCACAAAGAAGGAAGACCGCTGGGAAATGTTTGATGGTGGCATTGCCTGTCAGACCTTGTGCCTGGCCGCCTGGGACAAGGGCCTTGGCACCTGCGTCATGGGCATCTATGACGAGGAGAAGGTTCCAGCTCTGCTGGAGGTTCCAGAGGATCAGTATGTAACAGCCATTATCTCCATTGGCTACCCTGCCGAGGAACCAAAGGCTCCTAAGCGCAAGCCACTGGAAGAAAAGGTTCGCTACTATCTCTAATTTGACCTAACAAAAAATTCCTTACCAACTTGCAACGCAAGCCGGTAAGGAATTTTTTTCTGAAATCTCTTGACTTAAACTTAACTTTAAGTTATAGACTTGACACAAACTTACATAGACAGATTATCATTGTCTCGTAAAAAAATCAACAGGAGGAATAAAAAATGAACAGACCTTATATTTTTTGCCATATGATGACATCCCTTGATGGAAA
>CAVFWX010000007.1:0-27958 GCA_963626225.1 Anaerotignum sp. | reverse complement strand
TGGACTGGTTGTTGAATATATTGTTTCCTCCTAAGTGCCCGGTGTGCGGCAAATATATTGAGTCTAGGGACAGCTGGTGCACTGGCTGCCTTGCAAGGCTTTCTGCTCCTCATAGGCTACCCTTGGATAGGGAAATGTCCCAGAACTTTGATATGGGCATTTGGGCACTGGGAGAATATGAGGGCAGTTTGCGGGACCTTATCCGGAATTTGAAGTATGAGAAGCAAACATCCCTCTTGCCGGGAATCCATGATTTTGTATCTTTAGGCATAGGCAAGCTATCTGAGGAAATGGAAGAATATTTTGCTGATGCTGTAGTGGTGCCGGTGCCTCTGCATCCCCAGAAACTGAAGGCAAGGGGATTTAATCAGGCAGAGGTGATTTTCAAGGAGCCATTTGCTGCAGCCGGGGTGAAAATGCATCTAGGCCTTTGCCGCATTAAGAACACTCCACCTCAATATGGATTAAAGCCAGAGGAGCGGCGGCAGAATATGCAGGATGTATTTTCCTTGGTGGAGCCAGAAAGGTTGGCAAATAAAAATATCATTTTAGTAGATGATATTATGACCACGGGAGCCACCCTTCAGTCTTGTGGATTGGCACTGGGGCAGGCAGGTATCAAGAGCCTTATGGGATTGACGGCGGCATCAGGACGAAAATAAAAACTTGATGAAATCCGCAAAATCAATTATACTTGATACAAATCAATGTTAGCAGGAGTGGGTGGGTATGAATAAATTGAAGAATTGCTCTGAATGTGGCAAGGTGTATATGGAAATCGGACAGGGCATGTGTCCTAACTGCTTTATCAAGGAGCAGGAAGCAGAGCAGATCGTTTACTCATTTGTGCGGGACCACGACAAATGCAGCATCAAGGATATTGTAGAAGGAACTGGCGTGAAGGAAAAGGTAATATTCCGCATGCTGAAGGCTGGGCGGTTTATTGCCAGCGGTTTGGAAATCAGCTATCCATGCCAGGGGTGCGGCACACCAATCACCACAGGAAAGCTTTGCCCAAAGTGCAGCAAGGATATTATTAATCAGGCAGAAAGGCTGCGGGCAGAGAAGAATGCCAAGAAGGTGGATCGCAGCCACACCATGTACAATGTCGGTAAAAATAGGTAATTAGTAGCAGTCAGGAAGCGGGATTTAAGAATCCTGCTTTTTTTTTCGATATTTTAGCTAGAAAAGCGAAATTTTGTTATAGATGCAGATTGGCGGGGAAGAGCCAACTGTATTAGGTAATATTTAGGATGGTGAGCACAGTGATTATCAATGGCAATATACAGGGAGTTGCCGGAGTATATGCCAGTTCTGGCAGGACGGTAAGAAAAACTCCAAGCTACAGCCAGGCCAGCTCCCTTGGGGACGATATTCAGATTTCCAGTCAGGGACTGCAGTTCAATGAGCTGTTAAAGAAGCTGAAATCTGGTTCTGATGTCCGCATGGACAAGGTAACTGAGTATGAGAACATGATATCAGCAGGTACCTATCAGGTCAGCAACGGTTCCCTGGCAGATAGCATTCTCCAGTATCGGTATTGAGGATGTAGCATATGTGGCAGGATTTGGCCAGGATACTGGCCCTTTTAATTACAAAATATCAGAAGCTCCAGGAGCTGAACAAGGAAAAGCATGGCGTGCTAGTTTTGATGAAAATGCAGGAGCTGGAAAAGCTGGTGCAGCAGGAGGAAAAGCTCATTGAGGAAATCAATGGGGCGGAAAAGCAGCGTCAGCAGGTGATAGCAACTTTGGCAAAGCAGGGAGTAAAAATCTCCCGGGATATGGCTATGGAGGACGTGTGGAGCCAGTGCCGGGACAAGGCCCAGCGGGAAATGCTGTACAAGCTCCATAAGATGCTGGCCAAGCTGGTAAAGGATGTCCAGGAGGCTGTAGCCAACAACGAAATCCTCATTACCAGTGCCTTGGATACAGTGAATTTCCGGTTGAATCAGCTAGGGGGCTCAGTAGTGGAACCAACATACGGCAGCCGGGGACAGGAGCAGGTCATCCATAGAAAGAACTTTGAGCTGGAGGTATAAGGTGCAGGAGATTATACAGCTAATCAGACAGCAACTGGTGCTGTGCCTGAGGCTTCTGGAATTGGCCAGCCAGCAGAGGGAAGCCCTGATACATACGGCAGCACCGGCAGTACAGCGGCTTACCAAGGAAATGGAAGTCGTTATTATGGATTTGAACCGCCAAGAACGGAAGCGGCGGGAGTTTTTGGCAGCCCATGGGGCTGATACCGTAGCAGAGTGGCTGCAGGTTCAGCCGGCAGGATTGGAACGGGATATGGCTCAGCAGTTGCTAAAAAAAGAAGCTGCTGCCCTGGAGAAGCTGAGGACAGCTTCAGCCAACAACCAGCAGCATCTCAACAACAATATGAAATACATTAGCTACAACATCAATGTAATGACCGGGGCTGTGGCAGGAGTTACCTACGGGGCTGCTGAAGCCGGCGGCATAAGTACAGTGCCGGGAACCAAGATGTTTGAAGCGAATATATAGAATTAGGCAGGTGTAAGCAATGCAGAGTACCTTTTCGGGACTTAATACCATGGTAAATGGTATATATACAAATAGGCTGGGACTGAATACAGTAGGCCACAACATCAGCAATTCCAACACGGAGGGCTATTCCAGGCAGACAGCCAATGCTGCTGCCGCTCCATCCTCTGAGGTATATACCTTGGCAGGATCCAGCCAGGTAGGCAACGGTTCTACCGTAACCTCCGTGGTCAGGGCCAGGGATGTGTATGCTGACCGCCAGTATTGGAAGGAAAACAGCACCAACAGCTATTACAATGCCAAGGCAAGCAATTATTCCAAGATTGAGTCCATTTTCAACGATTCGGACAATACAGGCATCCAGAATGCTATGGAGAATTTCTACCAGGCATGGCAGGACTGCTCCACTACAGCCAGCACGGATACCAGCCGCCAGAATGTCATCAATGCAGGCCAAAACTTTGCAGAGACATTGCAGACGGCAGCCAACCAGACCCAGAAGCAGATTGATTCCCTTTATGACGATATTACCTTGAATGTGGAGAACATGAACCGGCTTATGGGCCAGGTGGTGGAGCTGAACAAGAATATCGCCGGCATTGAGGCTACTGGCTCCAATGCCAATGACCTGCGGGATCAGCGGGATCTTATTGTGGATCAGCTGACGGAGCTAACGGATATTACGGTATATGAGTCCTCCAATGGCATGTATACCCTGGTCAGCAATGGTACCACCTTGGTGAATGGCGTTACCAAGGTGGATTTGGAAATGTCTGCCCCTAAGAACAATACCACCTACAGCATCAGCGACTATAGTATCAAGATCAAGCAGACCGGCACCACCTACAATGCCGGCAATGGTGAGCTGAAGGCACAGTATGAGGCTATTGAGGAGGACAAGGGGTATATTGACCAGCTGGCCAGCATGGCAACATTCCTGTTTACCACCCTCAACGACCAGCACAAGGCTGGCTATGGCATTGACGGCAACAAGGATCAGCCTTTTGGTAATGCCAATGCAGCAGATAATGCTACCACCGGACTGAATTTCTACGGGGAAAGTGACAAGGTGTACACTTGGAATGCCACTGATGGAGTGCTGGAGGTTAAGGACAATACGACAGGCACTACAGAGAAGCTCTCCGGTATGCAGGTACTGGAACAGCTGGTGGTGAACAGCGAGCTGACGGAAACCGACGGCCACAAGAAGCTGGCTACCAGAAGTGCTGAGCGGGATGAGGATGGCAATATCCTCTATCAGAAGGTGGATGGCACTACCACTACAGACATTAATCAGGCAGCAAAGGATGCCAACGGTAATGCCCTGGTAGTAGATGTAAACGGCACCGGCGATGGCAGCAATGCGGTGTGGATTGCCGCACTTATGAACTGCGAGAAGGACAAGACCAGCCCGGAGGTAAACAATACCACACGGGTTATCGGCAATGGCTCCCTCTTTAGCTACTATAATACCAATATGACTACCATGGGCTCTGCTGCCTCCAATATGAACGGCAGGGTGGAGTTCCAGTCGGCGGTAATGACCCAGGTTGAGAACCTGAGAAGCTCCACCAGCGGCGTAAACTGGGATGAGGAGCTAAGCAATATGATTACATTCCAGCAGGGCTATTCAGCCTGCTCCCGTTGCCTTACCACAATGGATGAGTGCCTGGATAAATTGATTAACAGTACCGGTACTGTGGGAAGATAAGGTGAAATAGATGCGAATTTCCAGCACAATGATGTCCGGCAATTACCTGAAGCAGCTTAACGGCACATATCAGCAGTATGCCAAGCTTATGGAGCAGGCAGACGGCAGCAAGCTCCATAGGGCTTCTGACGATGCGGCAGGCTACTCCAAGTATTTGCGATATCAGAACAACAAGATAGCCAACGAGCAGTACCAGACCAATGTCAGCACCGCCAACAGTTGGATGAAAAATGCAGATGCGGCCTTGGTGAATGTAACTGATTTGTTGCAGACCTTCAAGGCAAAAGTTGAGCAGTCGGCAAACTCCACCAACAACGAAAGCGATATGAAGGATATTGCCAAGGAGCTTTTGGCCAATGTCCAGGAGCAGGTGGCAGATCTGAATACCCAGATTGGAGATAGATTCCTTTTCTCCGGCCAGAAGGACACCACCATGCCTTTTGAGATTAGCAGCGAGAAAATGGATCGTGGAGAAACCAGAACTCTGGACGAAAAGCAGCAGGCCTTTTTCTCTGGCTCTACCGCTTGGGGCTCAGAAAGCACCACACTGAAGCAGATGCTGAAGCTTCAGGGAAATGATGGCAATAGTTATTATATGAACGTCCAGACTGGAGATATTTTTACGGAGGATTTCGTAGAAAATGGCTACAAGGATGCAGATAGCTTCGATCCAGATACTCAAAGTGTAGGCAAAGTATGGCCTTTCAAGACCTCTGATAATTTTGATGAGTACGGTGTAATTAATGACACCGGCAGAGACTTCAACCAAGATATTATAGTGGATGGCAAAACAGTAAATCTTACCTTTGCCACCACTAAGCAATATATAGTAAAATATAGTGGAGATGACAAGTATATCTCCATGGTAAAGAAAAATGGCGGTGTGGATCAGGCCACTGATACGGTAAATGTTACCGGACAGGATTTAAACGGCTGTGATATCTTTGATGTGGATGGGGATCCTGCCAGCGGCACGGCTCTCCTGAACCAGCTCATGTACGCCGTGGCAAAGATTGACTCCGGTGACTACAAATGGGCCAGTGAGGAGGGCATGACCATAGCGGATACAGCCCATGCCACTGTGCTGGGAGCTGAGACCAAGATGGCAGCACGGCAGCAGGCCTATGAGTCTGCCGCAGGTATGCTGACTACCCAGAAAGAGTCCATTACCAGCGATATCAGTGATGTTTCCAGCACTGATGTGGCAGAGCTGGCCACCAAGCTAATGGAGTATCAGACCATCTACAGCCTGTCCTTGTCTGTAGGTGCCAAGATTTTGCCTGGTACCTTGGCAGATTATCTTAGCTAATATCTTGATTGATAAAATAGGAAGGATGTGAGGCAATGGGAATGTTGGATGGCTTGGGCGGCACAGGTATGCTGTCGGGCATGAAATATGTAAATATTGAACAGAACCTGCCTCAGATCGGCATTCGTCAGCAGCAGGCCATGGGCATCAGCAATGGCTATGAGCCGGCAGAAATGCACAGGGATTATGAGCCACCATTGGCAGATATGGGCTGGAGCCAGGTGAAGGTAGATATTGATACCTACCAGAGCCGTACTGCCTATGGCTATCTGAACCATGCGGATTTTGCCAAGAAATACGGTCAGCAGGGCATGCAGGATCTTGCCCAAGCTACTTCCCGGCATACCCAGAATGGCTGGGATATGGCAAAAAACGGTGCCAAGCCAGGGCAAAACCATTTGGTGCAGCAGGTCAAATCCCGCTTTATGAATGAGGTTGTCAAGTGGCCTCAGTGGGTGGCAAAGGATATTCCTGATCCGGAATACACTGTCCACCCATCCCAAATCAAGGGACAGATGAATGTAGGACATGACAAGTATAGCATCCAGCCTGCCAACGGTGCCAATATTGACATCCAGGTTGGGGAGGCTGAAACCTATATAGCTACGGAAGGCTCCATCCGCATGTGGACCACGGAGGGGCATTATGATGTGAGGGCTTGATAAACCCTAGCCATGTGGAAAATATTTTTTGGAGGCTTTTTTATGAGAAAGATAAATACCCGCCGCTTCGGCGAGCTGGAATTAGATGACGAGGATATCGTAAGATTCGCCCATGGGCTGCCAGCCTTTGAGGATGAGCATGAATTTGTGGTATTGCCTTACGAGGAAGGAACCCCTTATATGTTCCTTCAGTCTGCTACCACTCCGGAGCTAGCATTTTTGATGACGGATCCTTTTGTGTTCTTCTCCGACTATAGCTTTGAACTGGATGATGCCAATATGGAGGAGCTGGGGATAGCCACTCCTGAGGACATTCTGGTGTGCACCTTGATTTCCATTCCGCCTACAGGGATTCCAGATATGACCACCAACCTTTTGGCACCGGTGGTATTCAACAAAAACACCATGGAAGCCAAGCAGGTAGTGTTGGAAAAGAGCCAGTACACCACCAAGCACAGGTTGTTTCCAAAGAAGGAGGCAAAGTAATGCTTGTACTAACCAGACGCCCCCATCAGCAGATAATGATCGGTGATGATATCGTAGTCAATGTTGTGGAAGTAAATGGAGAAAATGTCCGCATAGCCATTGAGGCTCCCAAGGATGTAAAGATTTTCCGGGGAGAAATCTACAAGGCTATTCAGGATGAAAACCGCAAGGCAGCTGTGGCAGCGGCAGATTTTGACCTGTCTCAGGCAGTGCCGGATGTGGTAAAATAAAATACATAAATATGTGATGGGCTAATCATTTTCTATGGAGGGATTAAGATGATTGGAAAAATGCAGGACATGGTAACGGCAGCAGTGGTAGTTTCTGCTGCTGAGAATAAGGCTAGCAGATATACAAGCTCCACCCAGAGCACGAATCAGGGCAATCAGGCCGGCAGCGACAATGCTGCCATCAAATCTGCTGCTCAGCCGGATGTGGTGGATGCAGTTACAGCAGCTGGTGATGCTCAGGAAACAGGGGATCAGCAGAATGGCCAGGATGACAACAATCCATTAACCCACGAGTTTGTCAGTGAAATGACCAAGGAACTCAACGAACTCATGAGCAAGCTGAACTGTGACCTGGAGTTCCAATACCATCAGGAGGTTGGAGTAATGTCCGTCAAGATGGTGGACAAGAATACCAAGGAAGTTATTAAGGAATACCCACCAGAGGAAATGGTGGACGGCATGATAAAGGCCCGGGAATGGCTAGGAGCCTTCCTGGACAAGAAAGTATAAGGAGGAACCGGAAATGGGTACAAATGGAATCTATGGCTTGTCCGGCTCTGGTCTTGACATTGAATCCCTGGTAAAAGTGGGGATGATGAGCAAACAAAATCAGTATGATAAGATGTATCAGAATCAGCTGAAGCAGACCTGGATAAAGGAAGCCTACACTACAGTATATAACGATATTAAAACCTTCAAGAGCAATATGTCGGACTTTAAGATGCAGTCCAACATGAGTGCCATGACAGCCAGCAGCAGCAACAATGACGTAGTCAGTGTAAGTGCCAACGGTGCGGCGGCAGCCATGAACCACAAGATAAGCGTCCAGTCAGTGGCCAGTAACGCCTATCTCATGACTGGTGACAATACCAAGATTACCAGGGCGACTGGTGCATCCAGCGAGACCAGCACCTATCTGTCGGATATCGTCTATGGCAGCAGGCTTACCAATACCAGCACAGATTCTGACGGCAACAAGGTTTATACCATTGACGGCAAAGAAGTAAAGGGGACAGATGTGGCTATCAGCCTTCAAGTACAGGATAGTACGGAGACAGACAGCGACGGCAATCCTGTTACCAAGACCATCTCCTATACCTACGATGATATTTTCAGCAGCAAGAAGACTTTAAGCGACCTTGCTTCTGCCTTTGCCAGCAGCGGTGCCAATATCCAGGGCAATTACGATACCACCAATGATTCCTTCAGCCTGTACAACAAGACCAGCGGCAAGGACAATGTCATCGGCCTCCAGGCAGATAATGAGGATACTGCGACCCTGCTGAACAATCTTCATCTTGCCTCCTACAATGCCCAGGACAATACCCTGAGCAGCGAGATAACCTTCGAGAAAGGCACCATGAATGCTGATGCAGTAGGCACCAATGCCAAGGCTACCATTGATGGCAAGACCTACGAGTCTGCCACCAACAAGCTGACTGTAGCCGGTGTTATCTACAATTTCAACGGCGTATCTGCCCAGAATGATGATGGCAGCTATCAGACCTCTACCATTAACGTATCTCAGGATACTGATACCATTGTCAGCAATGTGAAGAAGTTTGTGGAGATGTACAATACCCTGTTGGACAGCCTCAATGACAAGCTGTCTGAAACCAAGTATTCTGATTACTCTCCACTGACCAAGGATCAGGAAGCTGAGATGACTGAGTCCCAGATTACCAAGTGGAATGAAAAGGCAAAGTCTGGATTGCTGTATAATGATTCCAATATCCGCAGCATTGTCAGCAATATGCGTGAGGCATTGTATACTAAGGTAGATGCGGTAGACAGTAGCTACAACTCCCTGTCTGCCATCGGCATTACTACCAGTACCACCAAGGGACATATTACTCTGGATGAGGACAAGCTAAAGACAGCTCTGGCAGCAGATCCGGACTGCGTATACCAGCTCTTTGCCTCTGACCAGGACAGCACCTATATTGCCGGTAGTACCAATAAAAATCAGTCTGACACCTACACCACCAAGAATGACTATCTGAATACCGGTGTTGCCAACCGCCTGTACAACTACATGGGTGATGCCATGAGCATATTGGAGGATTATGCAGGTACCAGCACATCTACAGATGATGACAGCTATCTGGGCAATCTTATTACCAATCTCAATACCAAGATGACCAACTTCAAGACACTGATGGAGTCCTATCAGGACAAGCTCTATGAGAAGTATGATGCCATGGAGGTGGCATTGTCCAACTTGGGCACACAGCTGAGCTATATTACCGGATCTTCCAGCTGATGAGGATGTAGCAGGCAGCTTTTTTAGAGAAAAAGAGGAAAGTATATGATTAATAATGCAGCAGAGGCCTACAAAAGACAGCAGATTATGACCGCTACACCGGAGGCCCTGACATTGATGCTTTACAACGGTGCCCTTCGGTTTATGAAGGAGGGGCTGGAGGCTATGGAGGCCAAGCAGTGGGAGCATTGCAACAACTCTCTCCAGAAGGCACAGAAGATTATTTTGGAGTTTCAGGCTACCCTGAAGATGGAGTATGAAATTTCCCAGCAGCTGATGCCTCTTTACAGCTACGTGTACAACGGCTTGGTAGAGGCAAATATGCGGAGCAAGCCGGAGAAGGTAACAGAGTGCATGGATATCATCCGTGAGCTGCGGGATGCCTGGGCACAGGCCATGAAGACCGCCCGGAAGGAAAGAGGTGCATCCTGATGGAGCCGCCAGTAGTAAAGAAAGCCAGCATGTCCTTTACCGATAAGGAGCTGTGGGAGAAATACTGGATGGTAACCCAGGAGCTGCTGAAATTTATCAAGGCAGAGGAAATCGAAACCTTCCTGAACCTGGTAGACCAGCGGCAGAAGCTGATGGAAATGATGAAAGCATTGCCGGAGAAGCAGCAGGACTTCCGCCATACCGAAGAGTGCATGGCACTGCGGGAAAAAATCAAGCCAATGGATATGCAGATCATCTACAAGGCACGTACCTGGCTGAACAAATCCCGCCGCAATACCACCCAGGTAAAGTCCTACGATGGTTACGGCGGCTACGGCACCGCCGGCATACGGTTCAACAGGGAATTTTAAAAGCATAAATTAGCGAATCCGTCGGAGAAATCCGGCGGATTTTATTGTGCCACAAAACCTCACAGATAATTTGGCCAGGAGTTAGGCTGGAAAATTTTATGTGATTTTTTAGACATTGCAAATGCTAAATCTCCTCAAAATAATTATCAAAATGCGTAAAAAACTGATGAAGCCTCGAAAAAACTCACAGATTTTGTTGACATTCATTAAGAAATGCTTATAATAGTAGTAGCTAATAATATTAGATATATTTAAAGGAGAGAATTATGGACAATAACAATGCATGGGATTTGGTTGAGGATTGGAAATTGATTTTCTTGGGGCCTATTCGGGAGGCTGAGGAGCTGGTAAAGGGGGAGACTCCTGTATTGTGCCGTATTGTGGAGCTACATCAGACCAGCCCTACAGAGCTGGCCAATTATTTTGGCCTGACCACTGCCAGGATTGCTACTATATTAAATAAGCTGGAAAAGAAGGGTTATATCAACAGGATTCATGATACCAGGGATCGCCGCAAGGTACATATTGACCCAACCCAGGACGGCATCAAGCAGGCATCCATGAAGCTCATTGAGCTGAAGCAGAAGGCAGAGAAGGCCATGGAAGTGTTGGGGCCTGAGGATGGTGCTGAATATCTGAGGCTGGTAAAGAAGCTGGCTACCGGCATCAAGCAGGACAAGATATGATGAAGGTTGCTATGACAACAGCTGCTGTCAGTGTCGAAGATGCTTCCCTTCAGAGGGGAGCGGACATAGCAGCAGCAGAAACAACAAGCCCTGCTTCCATGTACATGGAGCTAGATCAGACTATATGCCCTGACCTGGGGGTAAGCCTGATGGATGTGCCTAATTTAATGATGATTTTGGCAGGATTCAATCCGCTATAAAATCTGTTTGATGAAAACATCGGCAGATAGAGGCGGATCTTATTTTTACCATAATAGCTAATAATATTAGTAAATAGTATTGTTAGAGGAATGTAAGGAGTGATGAAATGAAGGTTAATACAAAGCCACGGAAGGTACTGGTTTTATTTATCGGACTGATAATCTTGGCTGGCCTGATTCTGATGTACAAGGGGTATGACCCTGTGGAGCAGGCAAAAATCCGCAAGGAAGGCGTACTGACTGCCGAACAGGTGAAGGTGGCCTTTGATTCCGTAAATGGCCGTTTGCTGAAGGAGGCTGTCAAAGAGGGTGACCATGTAAAGCGTGGTGATGTGCTGATGATTTTGGATGCTACCGATACGGAGCTGACCATTGAGCACACCAAGCATCAGATTGCCCAGCTGGATGCCCAGATAGCAGCCCAGGCCAAGAGCATTGATATCAACTATGCCAAGGCTGATACTACAGAGGTAAAGACCTATAGCCAGATTGATCAGCAGCGGGATGTTATCGACTCAGCTTATTCAAACTATCAGACCAGATTGTCTGACTATGGCCGTATGAAGGAACTGGTAGATGAGGATATGATTTCCCAGAAGGAAATGGACTCCTATCAGAATGCTCTGGACATGGCCAAGGCTGACCTTAGCAAGGCCCAGAACGGTTTGAATCAGCTGTTGGGCGGTGCTACCTATAATGGTACTACAGCAGGCTTGGTGCTGCCAGATATTCAGGAACAGCGTATGGATGTAGACAACCAGAAAAACACCCTTGCCAATCTCCAGGAGCAGAAAAAGCAGCTGGAAACTACTCTAAAGCAGCTGGAAGTAAATCACGGTCGACTGGTATTGAGAGCACCTGAGGATGGCAAAATCCTGAAGGTTATTGCCAAGGAAGGTGAAATGGTTACGGCCGGCACGCCTGTTATTTTGCTGGAGTCTGAGCGTACCTACTATGATATCTATTTGCCAGAGCATCTGGTGAATACTCTCCATGAGGGAGATGAAATCAATGGCTATACCATTGACGGCGGTACTACAGTTCCAGGCAAGGTAAGGCTTATTGCCAGAGCTGACGGCTTTACGGATTACAAGATGACCCGTGAAAAGAGCTCAGGAGATATCGTCAGCTTCCAGGTAAGAATTTATACCAAGCCAGTAGAGGGGATTATCCCAGGCAGGACGATTGAGGTGCATACTGATGAACTCCTTGAAAAGTGAAATCAAATTCCTGTTTTCCGGCATGGGGATGCCCTATGAAAAGGTCTGCATGGTAGTTGCCATATTCGTTACGGTGGTATTTACCATCTGCCTGCGAAACAATGTGGCGAGAGATGTGCCTGTAGCGGTAATTGACCTGGATCACTCCAGGTACAGCCAGGAAGTTATTGAGATGATTGATTCCACACCATATATGGATGTGTCCTCTGTGGTATATATTCCGGAGGAGCCTAGGAACTTTCTGGCTCAGGACAAAAACTATGCGGTTATCGTCTTGCCGAAGAATCTGGAGCAGAATCATTATGGCGGTTCGGAATGCAGCATCGGCCTTTTCTGCGATAATAGCAATACGGCTTTGACGGTCAATATCCGTTCCTCACTGAATGCCATTGCAGCCACGGAAAACAGCAAGACCGCTACGGCTAGCAACGGTGCTGCCGGAAGTATCAGTGTCAATGAAAGATTGCTATTTAATCCGACAGGCTCTACTAGTAATACTACGGTATTGGGCTTTCTGATTACCTTCTCTTCCATGTTCTTCACCTTTGCCACCATCGGTCTGGTACCACGGTTGAAGGAAACGGGAGAATGGTACAAGATGCTGAAGCGGGGGAATCCAATGGACCTGGCCGTAAGGTTGCTGCCATATTTAGGTTGCTTGTTTACAGCGGTGCTTGTGGGTATGGCAATTCTCCGTATCTGGGGTGATATGGTCTTTGCCGGCAGCTTCATTGACTTTTTGATAAGCCAGCTGGTGTATCTGCCAATTCTGGGGTTGTTGTCGGTATTATCTGGTTGGGGGGCTGCCAATCCAGGTGTTGCCTCCAGCCGCATGGTTTTCCTGATACCTGCCGGCTTTATCCTTGGCGGTTTCAGTTTGCCGATTTCCAACTTTCCCCATTGGCTGCTGCATCTATCCCATATCTTTCCTCTGACGTGGGAGTTCAACTTCGTCAGGGATATTGTGGTGAGAGGTACCAGCATTACTCAGATGCCGGAGGTTTTTGGTGCATTTTTCCTGTATGCCGGGGCGGTATTGCTGCTGTTCTATGTAAGGTTTATGCGGGCCAGCATCAGTTGGCGCCGTGAGGTTATAGCAAAGAATAGAAGAAAGAAAAAGTGGGAGGAAGCAACATGATAAAACGCAAGGTAGAAAAAATCCTGGTGCCGGTGGACGGCTCCAAGGAATCTGTGTCAGCCTGTATCTGGGCAGCCTCTATAGCAGAGGATCTAGGGGCAGAGGTGATCCTCATGCATATAGTAGATATGAATGAAAAAATGAACATTATGGACAGGGTAACTATGAGCGGCTATATTCCTGATAGGCTTAAAAAGGAAGGAAAAAAGCTCATGGCAGAGTATGTGTCCCACATGCCAAAGACCATCAAGATTCAGAGCCTGCTGAAGGCAGGAGATCCCGGCAAGGTCATCGTAGCTGAGGCAGAGGAGCTGCAGCCGGATTGGATCGTTATGGGCAGTGCAGGACAAAGCGAGCTGGTTTCCTTGGTTATGGGCTCTGTCAGCCAGTATGTGCTGCATCATACCAATTTGCCGGTAATGATCGTAAAGGATGAAGATTCGGCAGATGATGGCTTTGATATTAAGGATAACCTATAGCCTTCAGCTATTAACCTATAATTATTAGTAATTACTAATAATAAAACTAAAAAAATTTAAAGTAATTTTACACAATTTCAGTGTATTATTACCTAAACTGTGATATAATAAAGCGGTTAGTGGGCAGAGTATATCTGTCAGGTTGACAATATTCAATCGAAGATGTAATTGCATCGGAGGAGGAATATGAGGGAAATTTTATTGACAGGTACCAGGCAGCTGGCCAAAATATTGGCGGTATGCACATTGCTGGGACTGGTGAATTTCTGGGCTGCAGGGAAGCTGGAGCTTATGGGAGGACTGGTGGCTGGCTTTGTGCTGGGCTTGGCTTGGTATGGCGTAATGTTTGGCAGGCTTTGGCGTAGTGCAGATATGAGCATATCTGCTGCCAAGAGACAGGTGGTTGTAGGTGCTGTTCTCAGGTTGCTGCTTATGGGAGCGGTATTCTGGGCGGCCATACAGGTTTCTTTCCACCAGTTTCTGGCTACGGTGGCTGGTTTTGGCATTGTTTATGTGTCGGGGCTGGTACTGCTGATGCTTTCCAACAGAAGGTAGGAACTTCCTGCCTGTGTCAAAAAAATTTCAAGGGGTGAGACGGGTGTAGCCGCTGCTATATCCACACCACAAAAGGAGGTAGAGGTTCTATGCACGAAATCGGTGTTCGCGAAACAGTGCAGTTTGCCGGACTGACCTTCAATTGGGAAACCCTGGTGATGACCTGGATTACCATGGCAATCGTTATCTTGATTGGCTTTTTGGCATCCAGGAGTCTCAAGCTGGTACCGTCAGGTGCCCAGAATGTAGTTGAGATTCTCATCGTCTGGCTGCGGGAGCAGGTTCACAACAATTTGGGAACCAAAGGCGACTTTTTGACGCCTTTGATCGTTACCCTTTTCCTGTTCCTGGTTATTTCCAACTGGCTGGGTCTGGTGCCACAGATGGCATCCCCGACAAATGATCTGAACACCACGCTGGGCCTGGCACTTCTGATGGTTCTGATTGTCCATATCCTGGGTATCTACATGAAGGGAATGCACTATATCAAGCATTTCTTCCAGCCAGTAGCACCTTTCGTGGTCATCAACGCCATTGAGGAAGTGGCAAAGCCTATTACCCTGTCCTTCCGTCTATTCGGCAACATCATGGCAGGTGAGATTCTCATCATCATCCTGCTAAAGCTGGTGCCAATCTGGATGCCAATACCATCAGTTGTATGGCTGGCCTTCAGTATCTTTATCGGCGGAGTACAGGCATTTATCTTCACCAGCCTGTCCTTGGCATATCTTGCCAATGCAGTGAAGGAAAGTGAAGAGTAGTATTTATCTATTTTTTATGATTTACTAGAGGAGGATATTTCTAATGGAAAACGCAATTATGGTAGCAGCCGCTCTGCTGGGTGCAGGTATCACTATGGGTTTGGCAGCAATTGGTGCAGGTCTGGGCGATAGCCTTGTAGCCAGCAAGTTCATTGAGGGCCTGACCCGTCAGCCAGAGGCAAAGAACGTACTGTTTACCAACACCCTGATCTCCATCGGTCTGGTTGAGTCCATGGCAATTATCGCAACAGTTATTGCCCTGATCATGCTCTTTGCAAATCCACTCATCAAATAATTTGATTTGCAGTGTGATTTTTAGAGGAGGCAATAGAATTGATAGATATTAATGCAACACTGGTTGCTCAGATGCTGAACTTTCTGATTCTGGTTGTCGTTCTCCGTTTGGTTGCCTACAAGCCTATCGTAAAGATGCTGAAGGAGCGCGAGGAGCGCATTGCCGGCAGCATCCAGAAGGCTGATGCAGATGCCGCTGAGGCTGAGGCTGTCCTGAAGGACTACAAGGCACAGCTGGCTACTGCCCGCAGCAAGGCACAGGATATTATGGACAAGGCAGAAAAGCGTGCCCAGGATGAGCACTCTGCCAAGATCCAGGAGACCCATACAGAAATCCGTCAGATGAAGGAAGCTGCCCAGCAGCAGATTCAGCGTGAGCGTTCCCAGGCTGTAGAGCAGTTGAAGAGCCAGATGGTGGTTCTGTCAATGGCTGCAGCTCAGAAGATTGTTTCCAAGAATATGGATGCCGCTGAGAACGAGGCTCTCATCAACGAGTTCATCGATCAGCTGGACAAGGACAAGATTGGTGATCTGCCATGCTAAATATACAGCTTGCCCGTAAGTACGGGATGGCAATCTTCGAGATTGCCCAAGATGAAAAAAAGCTTGTGGAATATGGCCGGGAGCTAAGCGATGTCAGCCAGGCTGTATTTGCCCAGGCTGAACTGAAGGACTTCCTGACCAACCCGCAGATACAGCCGGCAGACAAGAAGCATGTCCTGTCCAAGCTGTTGGAGGGGCAGGTTTCACCTATGATGCTGAATTTCCTGCTTCTGCTGGTGGACAAGCGCCGCATTGTGCTGCTGGAGGCTATTAACGACTGCTATCAGGAGCTGTCCAACAAGGCACAGGGTATCATCGTTGCTGATGTTACCACGGCTTATGAGCTGAAAGCGGAGCTGCAGAAACGTCTTAGCAGCAAGCTGGAGTCTGTTACCGGCAAGAAGGTACAGCTCCGTACCCACAGCGATAAAGGCATTATCGGCGGCGTTGTGGTAAAGATCGGCGACACCCGCATTGACGGCAGTGTAATCGGCCGCCTGCAGGCTCTCAAGGCTGAATTGATGGCAAGTAATTGATAAAATTGGGGTGACAGCGAAGTATGAAAATGAATCCGGAAGAAATAACAGCCATCATCAAGGATCAGATTAAGAATTATGCTGTTGATCTGAATGTTGATGAAGTTGGCTCTGTTATCGAAATCGGTGACGGCATTGCCCATATCCATGGTCTGAACAAGGCTATGGCCGGTGAGCTGTTGGATTTCGGTAACGATATATATGGTCTGGTTCTGAACCTGGAGCAGGACAACGTCGGTGCCGTTATCCTGGGTGGCGATACTGCCATCAAGGAAGGCGACGAAGTTAAGAGAACCGGTACCATCATGCAGGTGCCAGTAGGTGATGCACTTATTGGCCGCGTAGTAGATGCCCTGGGTCGTCCTATTGATGGCAAGGGCCCAATCAATGCTACTGAGACTCGTCCTGTAGAGTTCAGTGCTCCTGGTATTGCAGACAGAAAGTCTGTGCACGAGCCTCTCCAGACCGGTATCAAGGCATTGGATGCCCTGGTACCTATCGGCCGTGGCCAGCGTGAGCTGATCATCGGCGACCGTGGTACCGGCAAGACCGCTATTGCCGTAGATACCATTCTGAACCAGAAGGGTCAGAACTGTATCTGCGTATATGTAGCTATTGGCCAGAAGGCCTCCACCGTAGCTCGTGTGGTAAAGACCCTGGAGGATGCGGGAGCCATGGAGTACAGTATCGTAGTAGCTGCTACTGCTGCTGACTCTTCTCCATTGCAGTACCTGGCACCTTATGCCGGTGTTGCCATGGCTGAGTACTTTATGTACAGAAAGAATGAGCAGGGCCAGGGCGGCCACTGCCTCTGCGTATATGATGATTTGACCAAGCATGCGGCTGCTTATCGTGCCATGTCCCTGCTGCTCCGCAGACCACCAGGACGTGAGGCATATCCAGGCGATGTATTCTATCTACATTCCCGTCTGTTGGAGCGTGCTGCCAAGCTGTCTGATGATTTAGGTGCAGGTTCCATTACTGCTCTGCCAATCATCGAGACTTTGGCAGGCGACCTTTCCGCATACATTCCAACCAACGTAATTTCCATTACCGATGGTCAGATCATGCTGGAAACCGATGCTTTCTACTCCGGTATCCGTCCTGCCATCAGCGTAGGTCTGTCCGTATCCCGTGTAGGCGGTTCCGCTCAGATTAAAGCTATGAAGCAGGTAGCAGGTACCATGCGTCTTGACCTGGCCCAGTATCGTGAGCTGGCAGCCTTCTCTCAGTTTGCATCTGATTTGGATGCAGCTACCAAGGCACAGCTGGATCGTGGTGTCCGCATGGTTGAGACCCTGAAGCAGGCCCAGTATTCCCCTATGTCCGTAGAGGATCAGGTACTGGTTATCTTTACTGCTGTTCGTGGCTATCTGGTGGATATTCCAGTAGACAAGGTTGTAACCTTCCAGAGCGACTACATCAAGTTCATGCACAATCAGCATCCAGAGATTGGTGAGAAGATTGTGGCACAGCAGAAGCTGGATGATGCTTTGGAGAAGGCAATTTCCCAGTCTATTGATGAGTTTAAGGAAACTATAAACTACAAAATGGCATAAGGCGAGGTGATTTTATTTGGCTAGTTTACAGGATATACGCCGTCGTATCAAGAGCGTAAAGAGTATTCAGCAAATCACAAACGCTATGAACATGGTAGCAACCTCCAGGCTCCGCAAGGCCAAGGAGGCAGCTGTTGCCAACAAGCCTTATGCAGATAAAATGGCACAGGTAGTAGCGGATATTGCCGCCAATGCAGGGGATTTTTCCCATCCGCTGCTGGAGGTACATCCGGAGGGCAAGCAGCTCTATTTGGTAATTGCCTCTGACAAGGGCCTGGCCGGTGCTTATGCCGGCAACATCTTCAAGACAGCCGTAGGCCATATTGAGGACAAGGCCAATACCCAGATCGTGGTGGTAGGCCGCAAGGCTGAAGCCTTCTTTAGGAACCGGGAATATGATATTGTCCAGGCCTATACGGGTATCAGCGAACGCCCTACCTATGAGGATGCCAAGGAGATTGCGGTGGATTTGATTTCCCGGTTCGTGTCCGGTGAGGTCAAGGAAATCAACATGATATATACTCGTTTTGTATCAGCTATCAGCTGTGTGCCTGAAACTGTCAAGCTGCTGCCTTTCGGCGATTTGGCAGGGGAGGGCGGTTCCCATACTGAGTATATTTATGAGCCTGATGCCCAGTCCGTATTGGGCTTCATGCTGCCGCAGTATCTGATTACTACAATCTATGCCGCTCTTTTGCAGGCTGCAGCCAGCGAGCTCAGCTCCCGTATGAATGCCATGAGCAATGCTACGGACAATGCACAGGAGCTTATCGCAAAACTTGATTTGCACTATAATAAAGTTCGTCAGGCCGGCATAACCAGTGAGATTACCGAAATCGTTGGTGGTGCTGAGGCTCTGAAATAAGGGGGTTTACCATTGGCAAAGGGTAAAATCGTACAGGTCATCGGACCTGTCGTAGATATTGAATTTCCAGCAGGCCAGCTGCCGGAAATCCTCAATGCAGTTACAATCCAGGGTAAAGCCGGCGATGTGAATATTGATCTGGTAGTAGAGGTTGTACAGCATCTGGGTGACTGTGTTACCCGCTGTATCGCCATGAGCTCTACCGATGGTCTCACCCGCGGTATGGAGGCTGTAGATACTGGTTCCCCAATCAAGGTTCCAGTAGGCGACGCCTGCCTTGGTCGTGTATTTAATATTCTTGGTCAGACTGTTGACCACAATCCAAAGCCTGTTGGCAACAAGGAGTTCTGGCCAATCCATCGTCCAGCTCCAAAGTTTGACGAGCAGGAGACTTCCACCACTATCCTGGAAACCGGCATCAAGGTCGTTGACCTGATTGCTCCATATTCCCGTGGTGGTAAGATCGGCCTCTTCGGTGGTGCCGGCGTAGGCAAGACAGTTCTTATCATGGAGCTGATTCACAACATTGCTACCCAGCATGGCGGTTATTCCGTATTTGCCGGCGTAGGCGAGCGTACCCGTGAGGGTAACGACCTGTGGTCCGAGATGACTGAGTCTGGCGTTATTGACAAGACAGCCCTGGTATATGGCCAGATGAATGAGCCACCAGGAGCACGTATGCGTGTAGCCCTGACTGGTTTGACCATGGCTGAGTATTTCCGTGATGTACAGGGCCAGGACGTGCTGCTGTTCATCGACAACATTTTCCGTTTCATTCAGGCAGGCTCCGAGGTGTCCGCACTGCTGGGCCGTATGCCATCTGCCGTAGGCTATCAGCCAACCCTGAGCACTGATATCGGTGCCCTCCAGGAGCGTATTACCTCCACCAAGAAGGGTTCTATTACCTCTGTTCAGGCTGTATATGTACCAGCAGATGACCTGACTGACCCTGCTCCAGCCGGTACCTTTACCCATCTGGATGCAACCACCGTACTTTCCCGTCAGATTGCGGAGCTGGGTATTTATCCAGCCGTGGATCCACTGGATTCCACTTCCCGTATTCTGGATCCAAACATTATCGGCAGCGAGCACTATGAGGTTGCCCGTGGCGTACAGGCTGTACTCCAGAAGTACAAGGAGCTGCAGGATATTATCGCCATCCTGGGTATGGAAGAGCTGTCTGATGAAGATAAGCTGACAGTTTCCCGTGCCCGCAAGATCCAGCGTTTCCTGTCCCAGCCATTTGCCGTAGCCGAGGTATTTACCGGTACTCCAGGCAAATATGTTGAGCTGAAGGACACCATCCGTGGCTTCAAGGAAATCCTGGAGGGCAAATATGATGACCTGCCAGAGGCTGCCTTCTACATGGTTGGCGGCATCGAAGAGGTTGTGGCAAAGGCGGAGCAGCTGAAGAAGGAGGCTTAATCAATGGCTACTATCAAGCTAGAGATTGTATCTCCTGACAAGGTTGTTTATACAGCCGATATCAATATGCTCATTGTCCGCTCCACAGCTGGCGAGCTGGGTATTTTGCCACAGCATGCCCCATTGGTAACAGGCTTGGTGCCTCATGCCATGCGGGTAAAGATTGATGGCACAGAGTCCCTGATTGCTGTAGCCGGTGGCTTTATGGAGGTTCAGCCGGACAAGATTACAGTGTTGGCCTCTGCTGCAGAGCTGCCAGTGGAGATTGATGTGCTTCGTGCCCAGAAGGCCTATGACAGGGCCAAGGAGCGTCTGGAAGCCTTCAAGAACGGCCAAAAGACAGATCCGCCTATTGACGGTGCTAGGGCAGAAATCGCCCTTCGCCGTGCTATGGCTCGTCTGACTGCCTGTGGCAAGAACGTGGGCTAATCACAAAAAAACAAGCAATAAAAAATGCAGAGGAAGCAAACAACCCCGCTTCCCCTGCTTTTTTATTGCAATTATTTACTTGATGAACTGTACATACATGCTGTAACCCAACAAGCCGATGGAAACCACCAACAGGGTGGAGCTGATGCCGATGAGAATCTTGTGGACATTCTCGGACAGCGTCATGCGGCGGTTGATGTACACGGTGCCCATGCCTACCACCAGGGCAGCATACATAGCATGGCCAATGTCATCCATGGTATTCCAGCCTAATACCAGCACCAAGGCTGTTACGGCGATAAGCACCAGCAGCAGGGCATCCCGGCTGGCCTTTGGCTTCAGGTCTTCCTTTACGGATTCCTGCTCCTTTGGATGAATTTTATTCTGAATTTTTTTGTACTGAGTTGCCATTAATAAATCCCGTCCCTTTCAATAGAAAAATACCATATAAGTATAACACATTCAGAGGAAATTTGTCATTAGATTCCTGTATATCACGGGGGATTTATGGATAAAAACCATTCCTGCCATGAATACAGAGACTACAGCAATTTAGCAAAATAAATTTGCAGTAAAAAACTGCTGATGATAGAATAATGTAGTATGAAGGAGAGGATGCTGCATGGTTCGTGGGCCAAGAAATAGGGCAAAGCTAAATACCTACTATGATTTGTACATGGAAACAGGCAAGCTGGATCCCAATGTAAATCCGGAGATTGGTGCTTCCTGGGAAAAAAGCCGCAACTTTGGTGCACCTACCGACAGGATCCACACAGATCACAGATTGCCGGCAGCGGATTTTGCTGCACGGCAACGGCTTCACAGCCAGGCCATGGAATATCTAGGACAGCTGACAGCGGGACTGAGGGATTTCTTCAAGGAATACGATATCAGCCTGCTGCTTTTGGACGATGAATGCGTGGTGCTGAAAAGCTATACCATGCCTTTTTATCAGCTGACTCCGGGAGAAATCGAGGGGGTTCGGGTTGGCGTGGAGGAAATCGGCACCAGTAGCGTCAGCCTTGCCTATGAACTTCAAACACCTTTCTGGGTATTCGGCCCGGAAATGTGGGTGAAGGATTCCCACGAAAGCGATGCCTGCTCCGCTCCGATTTTTGTAGATGGCAAGATGTGCTATATCATTACCATGGTGGGTATGCACTACCAGAATATGCCCCAAGAGGCTGTTATGGCGGTGCTGAAAACCCTGTGCTACGGCTTGGAGCATTATCTCCAGCAGCAAAACCGGCTGAAAGCCCAGGAAACCATTCTTGATGTAATTCCCTTTGCGGTATATCATGTGGTGGAGGATTCCCAGGTGGCCTATGCCAACAAGCTGGGCATGGAGCGGCTGAAACGCATCGGCATGGCCAGCAGAGACAATAAGGACAGGAATGCCAAGGCCAACAGCCTTAGCGATGTGGTAATAAACTACCGCCATACCCCTATTTATGCCGGCTTTCAGGGAGTGCCCAGCCACAACAAGGAGGTAACATGGATTACCCAGGCCAAGACCTACGAGGATATTACCACAGTGGTGCCTTTTGAAAAGGACATCAACGACAATGTCCGCAGCGTAGTGGCCATTTCTATGCCTATTGAGGATCTTCGTACCATGGTGGCCCATGCAGCAGGCTTTACAGCAAAATACAGCCTAAGCTCCTTGGTGTGCGAGGGCAGTGGCTTCAATTCTATCAAGGACAAGGCGGTACGTCTGGCCAAGGGCAGCGGCCATATCCTCCTGCAAGGAGAAAGCGGCACCGGCAAGCAGCGGATGGCTCATGGTATTCATCAGGCCAGCCCTTTTGCCAGCGGGCCATTTATCACCCTGCACTGCGGTGATGCAGCCCAGGACATTATGGAGCAGGAGCTTTTCGGCATCAGTGCCAGCAAGGATGTAAGCCATCCAGGTAAGCTGGAGCTTGCTGATGGAGGCACACTGTTTATTGACGAAATAGAAAAAATGCCTATGGAGGTGGCACGGCTGCTGGCAGCTTCTCTTACTACCATGGAATCCTGTCGGGTGGGAGAGGAAACCAACCGTCCCATTAATGTACGGATTGTGGCAGCCTGCGACAGCGATTTGCGCCGCTGCGTAGAGAGAGGTAGTTTCCCACGGCAGCTTTATGAGCTAATTTCCCGTGGGGTAATCCGTATTCCCCCACTAAGGAACCGCAAGGAGGATATTGGTATCCTTGCCAGCCACATCCTGAAGGAGCTGGCCACCATGCATCAGGTGCCTACCAAGACCCTGTCCCCTGATGCCGTCAAGGTGCTAAAGGCCTACGAATGGCCGGGTAATATCAAGCAGCTCCAGAATGTTATGGAGAATGTATTCTTCAATACAGAAGGAGATGTGGTGCAGGCCAGTGACATTGACTTTACAGGGGATGCCAAGGCCAATGGCCGTTGGAAAGAGGACAAGGATGCCTTTGTGAAGCTGTGGCATGTGGCAGGAGGCAATGTAAGCCGTCTTGCCAATGTGCTACATGTAAGTCGGGTAACCTTGTACAGATATTTAAAGAAATTTGGATTAGAGAAAAAACAGGTTTGATTATCAGCCTGTCAGATATAGGAGGCAATTGTGCGTTTAAGAAGAAAGCCATGGGTGGATGAAGCCATCCACGATTTTGATGATTTTGTATTCCCAAAGGACAAGCCGGCCGGGGAGGAGCAGAAGGGCAAATGGCATGAGGTCTTTGGCCGTCAGGCTCCCCTTTATGTGGAGCTGGGCACCGGCAAGGGGGATTTTATCAGTCAGTTGGCGTTGAGGCATCCAGAGGTGAACTTCATCGGCATAGAGGCACAGCAGGATGTGCTGTACTCTGCGGCAAAGAAGGTACGGGAGCTTGGTCTTACCAATGTAAAGCTGCTGGTATTTGATATCAATAATATTGAAAATATCTTTGCTGACCATGAGGTGGACCAGTTCTACATCAATTTCTGCGATCCATGGCCAAAGGCCCGTCATGCCAAAAGGCGCCTAACCCATGTAGGCTTCCTTCGCCGCTACGACAAGCTGCTGCAGAAGCCAGGAAAGCTCATCTTCAAGACTGACAATCGTCCTCTCTTTGATTTTTCCTTGGAGCAGTTCCAGGAGGCCGGGCTGAAGGTGGAGGATGTGTCCTTTGATCTTCATGCGGAAAACCGCCCTGACAATATCATGACGGAATATGAACGTAAATTTAGTGGATTTGGCGAGAAAATCAATCGCTGTGAGGTCGTGTTTGCTTGAATAAGGTAACAATACCACAAAAGCTATTGCCTTGGAGCAGCCATCACGAGGCCATTATCTGGCTTATGGTGTTGCTGCTGTTGGCGGGAGCCACCAATGTCTTTAGTGCCACCTTTATCCTGGCAGAAACCGAGGGAGGCAGTCCCTATACCTATATCATCAAGCATCTGGCATGGATAGTTATTGGCAGTGGAGCATTTATTCTTTCCTATATGGTGGATTACCATAACTGGCGAAAGCTGCTGATACCCATAACCGTAGGCGTATTTATATCCCTCTTGGTGGTGTTGGGCGTAGGAACGGCGGTAAATGGTGCCCGTCGCTGGATTTTCCTAGGGCCATTTTCGGTGCAGCCAGCCGAGTTTGCCAAGATTTGTGCCGTTATGCTGGAGGCATATTACCTGTCCTATTGCATAAAAATGAAAAAATCCATTGATATATTTTCTCGGAATTTTTGGTGCATCCTCATTATGGCAGGGGTTGTGGAAATGGAGCCGGATATGGGTACCGCCTGCGTTGTCTGCGGTGTGCCTATGGTGATGATAGTTATGTCCGGCCTGTCCTGGGACAAAATCAAGCGATTATTTGGAACCGTATTGGTTGTGGGCACGGCATTGATTGTTTATCAGCCCTACCGCCTGGAACGCTTGAAGGTAACTTTTGACCCTTGGTCTGATGCCCAGGGGATAGGCTATCAGACAGTACAGTCCTTGACCGCCATTGGTTCCGGTGAATTCTGGGGCATGGGCCTGGGCAAGGGCTTGGCCAAGTATGCCTATCTGCCAGAGGCTCATACGGATTTTGCCCTGGCGGTGTTCTGCCAGGAAAACGGCTTCTTGATTGCCTTGCTGCTGATTATTATCTATGGTGCCTTTGCTTATTATGCTGTCAGGATTTCCATGGAGGCCTATGATACCTATGGCCAGGTATTGGCAGGAGGCATTATGACCTTGGTGGTAGGCCAGGCAGTGGTCAACATGATGATGGTTATGGGCTGCTTTCCGGTAGTAGGTGTGCCATTGCCCTTTATTAGCTATGGTGGTTCATCTTTGATTGCTACCATGTTTGCTGTAGGGATTTTGGCCAATATTAATCGCTATAGCCTATATGCCAAAAAACGCCAGGAGAAGCTTCAGGCTCAAAGCCACAAGGCTCCTCAGGCAGCAGGTGCATCAAGCCCTGTTCGGCCAAGGCTGCGGCTGGTAAAATAAAGACCCATCAATTTAGAGAGAAAGCTGATGACAATGAAAAGACAGAAGCGAATAGCACTGATAAATGATATAACAGGCTTTGGCCGTTGTTCCGTGGCGGTGGAGCTGCCCCTGATTTCTGCCATGAAGATTCAGGCTTGCCCTATGCCTACGGCTATCTTGTCGGTGCATACAGGTTTTCCTGAGCATTATATAGATGATTATACCGACAGGATGCGTCCTTATATGGACAACTGGGCGGCAAACCATCTGGAATTTGACGGCATCTGTACCGGGTTCCTGGGTTCCGTGGAGCAGATAAACATTGTGGAGGAGTTTATCCAGAAATTCAAAAAGCCCTTTACCCGTGTTATGGTGGATCCTGTTATGGGAGACTATGGCAGGCTATATTCCTCCTATACACCGGAAATCTGCCACGAAATGAAGCGGCTTTTACACTATGCAGATTTGCTGACACCAAATCTCACAGAGGCATGCCAGCTGTTGGATATAGAATATCCGGAGGAGGGCAAAATCTCTGAGGAGCAGCTATCGGCTATGGCGAAAGCACTGGCAGACCGTGGTCCGGAGCAGGTGGTTATTACGGGGCTGTCTGATGAGCACAGCGTAATGAACTTTGTCTATGAGAAAACTGGCAGCCAGTCCATTATCCGGGAGCCAAAAATCGGAGGGGACCGTTCCGGTACGGGAGATGCCTTTTCTGCCATTGTAGCAGGCAGTTTGGTAAATGGACTGTCCCTAGAGGAAGCTGTCACCAAGGCAGCCACTTTTATTACCAAGGTATTGAAGTATACAGTGGAGCTGGATTTGCCATGGAACTATGGCCTGGCCTTTGAAGAATATTTAACGGAGTTGAACTAAGATGCTGGTTTATGCAGTACATGAAGGCGGACGCTATGTCCGTGTAGAGGATAGCCTGAAGGAAAAGCCAGAGGGCAAGAGAGGCTTTTATGTAAATATCACCAACCGCTGCAACTGTAGCTGTACATTCTGTCTTCGCAGCCTGAAGCATATGGCAGAGGAAAGTACCCTGTGGCTGAAGCAGGAGCCGACAGCAGCAGAGGTGGAGGCAGAGCTGGACAAGCTGCCTTGGAGTACCCATGTTAGCGAGATTATTTTCTGCGGCTTTGGAGAACCTACCATGCGGCTGGATGTATTGTTGGAATTGATGAAATACGTAAAGGAGCATCATCCGGAGATTCCTACCCGCATGAATACCAACGGCCTGTCTGATTTGCTGTATGGCAGGGACACAGCTGGGGATTTTCAGGGGCTTTTGGACACCATTTCCATCAGCCTTAATGCTTCCAATGCAGAGAGGTATCTGGAACTGACTCGTGCCAAATACGGCATTCAGTCCTTTGATGCCATGCTGAAATTTGCTACAGACTGCAAGGCATACATTCCTAATGTAGTGCTGACTGTGGTGGAAAAGGTGGAAAACCAGCAGGAGATTGACCTTTGTCAGAAAATCTGTGATGACCGTGGACTTCGCCTACGGGTGCGTATCTATGAGGACAGCTGATTTTACAGGATTTTTGAATATTTGAGATGCAGGAGTGACATAAAATATGAAAAAATTGGTAGTAATCCGTGGCGGCGGTGAGCTGGCCACCGGTATAGCCCATCGTCTCCACAATACCGGCTATCAGGTACTGATGCTAGAGAAAAAATACCCATCTGCCATTCGCCGGGATATTGTCTTTGCCGAGGCGGTATATGACGGAGAGAAAAAGGTAGAGCGTACCATCTGCACCAGGGCGGATAACCTACATGATGCAGAAAAGATGCTGAAAAATGGCCAGGTGGTGATAATGGTAGATCCGCAGGCTCGCTGCCTGGAGAAGCTGAAGCCGAAAATCCTCATAGATGCCATTTATGCCAAGCGTAATATGGGCACATCTAAGGATATGGCTGATTTTACTATTGCCATCGGCCCTGGCTTTGTGGCAGGTCGTGATGTAAACTGCGTGGTAGAAACCACCAGAGGTCATAATTTGGGTCGCCTTATTTATGAGGGACAGGCACTGCCGGAAAAGGAAACCGTAGAGCTTCGTGCTCTGATGCGGGCTTCCCATTCCATCAATTCCCCATGTGACGGCCATCTTGAGGCAGGCCATCCTCTTTCTTACATTGTGAAAAAGGATGAGGTTATTGCCAAGCTTCACATGGACGGTGGCAATGTATTTGAGCTGAAATCTCCAGTAGAAGGTGTGCTTCGTGGACTACTCCATGATGGCTGCCCAGTTCGTACTGGCTTGAAGATTGCGGAGATTGACCCAAGCACCCAGCCAGCCAACTGTACCACTATCTCAGCCAAGACCCGCTGCATTTCTGGCTCCGTGTTGGAGGCTATTTTGGTGTGGGAAAACTCCCATGTGAAAAAATCCAGGTTCTCCTGGAAGAAGTAAGGAGGCACCACTATGTCCTATGTTGTTACCAAGCTGGTGACTACGGAAAACAGCATTGATTTTTATTTGCTGGGCACCTACAGCAATATAAAGGCAGCCGCTGCCGCTGCCACAGAGGTGTACAAGGAGTACAACAAGGCCGCTTCCTTTACCAATCTGGAAATGGTCAACGAATGGCTCAGTACCAGAGGAGAGTATTCTTTCCGCCAAGATGCCAGAAACAGGCTCCAGCTGGATATTAGTTGTACCAAGGAGGATGAGGCTGTGCCAGAGGAGCATCAGAAAATTTTTTCCTGTAGCGAGCAGGACAAGGTTTGGGTGCAGATGAGTTCCGCCTTGGTGCCAGATGGCATCAGCAAGGCAGAAATCAAATAAAAATGTTGACATCACAGACAAGCTGTGATAATATATGTAATGTTGATTGAGAGATTGACATT
>CAVFWX010000006.1:0-28059 GCA_963626225.1 Anaerotignum sp. | reverse complement strand
TATTTGCCGCACACCGGGCACTTAGGAGGAAACAATATATTCAACAACCAGTCCAGCATAATATCGCCCCTATCATATATATAGCATAGGGAGTGTACCCACGTCGACTCGCTCTCGCTCCTATATCGACATAGCGGATGCTAAGCTCTCGTGAGGGGCATGATTTTTGTCTTTCCAACAGACAAAAATCATGGCTCACGAATCGCTAAGCACCGATGTCGATAAAGGGTCTCCTTAAGGTACAACTCCCTATGCTTCCTTCATCTCGCACATCATCTGCCGCTGGCTAATCTTTCTGCCAGCAGGGTGTATCGCCTGCGGGTGCGGTCATTGGACACTGCGGTATTGAGGGCAGCTTTTGAGCCAAGGAGTATCACCTGCTTTTTAGCCCTGGTAACAGCAGTATAGAGAAGATTCCTCTGAAGCATAATATAATGGCTTGAAACCAATGGCAATATCACCACCGGATATTCGCTGCCCTGGCTCTTGTGCACCGTCATGCAGTAGGCCAGCTGCAGCTGGTTGAACTCAGCAGTTTCATACACTGCCTCCACATCCTCCCCGAAGCTGACCAGCAGCCTGCCATCTTCCATATCTGTAATAAAGCCAATATCTCCGTTGAACACACCCTTGTCATAATTGTTCTTGTTCTGCATCACCTTATCCCCCAGGCGGAAAATCCTAGTGCCGTGAACAAGCTCCGGCACCTGAGGGTCAGGTGGATTCATAGCTTCCTGCAGCAGCTTGTTCAGCCTTTCCACACCGCAGGCATTGCGATGCATGGGAGAAAGCACCTGTACATCCATAAGAGGGTCATACTTCCTTTGTGGTAGATACTTGGTACATAATGTGACAATATGCTGCTCCACCAGCTCAGGATTGTCCTGCTCCACGAAGATAAAGTCGCTGCCCTCCTCCATGGAGCATTTTGGCTGCCGCCCGGCATTGATGGCATGGGCATTCATAACTATGGTGCTGTCATCTCTCTGACGAAAAACCTCCGTCAGGCACACTGTCGGCACAGCACCGCTGCGGATAATATCCTGCAGCACAGCCCCTGGCCCTACTGCCGGCAGCTGATCCACATCTCCCACAAGGATTATATGGCAGCCCTCTGGCACCGCAGAGAGGAAATGCTCCATCAGCACAATATCCATCATGGATACCTCATCCAGGATAATTACATCTGCCTCCAATGGCTCATCCTGGCAACGGCCAAAACCTGCCTTGCCATCATCAGGATTGCCGCTGGCTTCCAGCATACGATGGACCGTGCTGGCTCCCCGGCCGGTGGCCTCACTAAGACGCTTTGCCGCTCTGCCTGTAGGAGCTCCCAGCAATATTTGCAATCCCTGCTGCTCCAAAATATCAATCATAGCACGGATAACCGTGGTCTTGCCTGTACCTGGCCCACCTGTCAGCACAAAAAAGCCATGCTCCAGCACCGACAGCACCGCCTGCCGCTGCTGATCTGCCAATACCACCTGGGTATCCCGCTCCCATTCCTTCACCAGCTTTTCCGGCTGGTGGGCATTTATCGGCAGTGCCGTTTTCTGGATATACAGTAGCAGCTCTGCTGTTTTTTTCTCTGCCTCATAGAGATAGCCAGGATATACCAGCACATCATTTCCTACCGTTTCCTGATCCAGCCTGCCCTTGGCCAAATCCTGCTTCAGCACGTCCCACACAATGGTGCGAGGCACTCTGATGCCCTTTTCCACATCATCTACCAGCAGCTTGTCCGGCACGCAGCAATGTCCTGACAAAGATACCCGCTGCAGCTGATAGTTCAGGGCTGCAGATACCCGGAAGGAATCATAGGGATCCATGCCCATGCCAGCAGCAATGGCATCTGCCGTGGCAAAGCCTATGCCATCCACCTCCGATGCCAGGCGATAGGGATTCTGCTCCATGACATTTATGGCAAAGGAACCATATCTGGCATAAATTTTTCCCGCAAAAATTCCTGCTACATTGTGCTGTTCCAGCCATAGCATAATCTCCCTTAGCTCCGCCTTTTCCTGATAGGAAGCATGGATTTTTTTTGCGGTCTTGGCCCCAATGCCTCGAATCTCCCGCAGGCGACTAGGATGCTTCTCGATGATTTCCAGTGTTTCTCCGCCGAAGGCCGCCACCAGCCGTGCTGCCATGGCCTTGCCTACTCCCTCGATGACACCGGAGGCCAGAAACCTTTCAATTCCCTCCAAGCTGGTAGGTGCTGTGGCTATCATGTGCATGGCCTTGAACTGATGCCCAAAGCGGGGATGCTCCGTCCAAAATCCTTTCAGCTCCAGTTGCTGCCCCTGGAGAGGTGCATCCATCTGCACCGTTACCGTAACAGTGCTTTTCTGACCATCTGGCATAAGCCGAAAAACCGCAAAGCCCCCTTCTGGACTGGCAAATATGATATTTTCCACTGTACCTGCTAGGGCTTCCATTTCTTCCATGCTTCTACCTCTTAATCTATTATTTACATATCGCTAAGCTGTTCCCACTTCTCGTACTTGGCCTGTATCTCTGCTTCCTTGGCACTATAGGCCTCAGCAATCTCCTGACTCTTCACTGGGTCAGCCTGGATGGCAGCATCATTCATTTCCACTTCCAGCATCTTCAGCTCTGCCTCTGCCATGGCAATCTCTGCCTCGGTACGCTGCAGCAGTTCTGTCCGCTTGGCTTCACTCATGCCCTGAAGGGAGGATTTCACTGGCTTTTTGTTTTCTGACTGAGTCTTATGTGCCTCCACCTTGTCTGCCTTGGCCTTGGCTTTTTCCTTCTCTTTTTCTGCGGCCTGCTGAGCCTCCAGCTCTGCCAGCTCAGCAGCTTCCTCCGCCTTCTTTTCCCGGTAATAGCTGTAATTGCCACCATATTCCGTCAGCTTACCATCTTCAATTTCCAAGATGCAGTTGGCTACCTTGTCCAGAAAATAACGGTCATGGGAAACGGTAATATAGGTACCTGGGAAGGTGCTCAATGCTTCCTCCACCGCTTCCTTGGCAGGAATATCCAAATGATTGGTAGGCTCGTCCAGTACCAGAAAATTTGCTCCCGTCAGCATCAGCTTCAAGAAAGCCAATCTAGACTGCTCACCGCCGGACAGTGCTCCAATCAGCCGCAGCACCTCGTCACCATGAAAGAGAAATGCCCCTAGATAACGGCGGCTCTGCTCCTCAGAAAGTCCGTATTCATACTCCATTTCCTCCAGCAGGGTTCGCTCCATGTGCAAGCCCTCATGCTGCTGGGAAAAATACCCCACCTTTACCCGGGACCCTAGCTTAATACGTCCTTGAGATGCCTCAATCTCACCAATCAGCAATCGCAGGAAGGTTGTTTTGCCTGCACCATTTGGCCCTACTACAGCCACTCCATCACCGTTGCGGATAAGGACATTGACATGGTCAAAAAGGTTCTTGTTGCTGTCAGGGAAGTTGTATGCCACATCCTCAAATTCTGCCACCCGCTGGGCACACTCTCCTGGGGCATTAAAGGCAAAATAGTTGAAGGCCGCTGTTTCTGCTGGCTTTACGATACGCTCCAGGCGGTTTAGCTGGCTCTGGCGGCCCCTGGCCTGCTTGGACTTGATGCCTGCCTTGTACTTGCGGATATATTCCTCCGTCTTGCGGATATGCTCCTGCTGCTTTTCGTAAGCAGACAACTGGGCAGCCCGCCGCTGCTCCCGCACCTTCATGTAGTAGCTGTAATTTCCCTCATAGGCAGTTACAGTCTTGTTTTCAATTTCAAAAATCCTGTTGGCTACTCTATCCAAGAAGAAACGGTCATGGGAGATAATCAGCACCCCACCAGAGTAGTTCTGCAAAAATCCCTCCAGCCACTCGATCATGCCTACATCCAGATGGTTGGTAGGCTCGTCCAAGAACAGGAAATCCGGCTCCCTAAGCAGTGCCTTGGCAAGACATACCCTGGTTTTCTGCCCGCCGGAGAAATTGGCTACCTGCTTCTGCAAATCCTCCTCCGTGAAGCCCAGACCAAAGGCAGTACGGCGGATGCGGCTTTCAAAATCATAGCCTCCGGCATGTTCAAACCTTTCCACCAGACGGCCATAGGCAGCCAGCTTTTCTTCGCTGTGATCCTGCTTGATTTCTGCTTCCATGGCTTCCTTGGCAGCAGCCAGGGCTAAAATATCGCTGTAGGCAGATTTCAGTTCCTCATAGAGGGTCACGTTACTGCTCATTTCTGCCTGCTGCTCCACATAGCCAATGGTATCCACCGGATCCATGGACACAGAGCCTTTGTCATACTCTGCCTTGCCCAGCAGACATTTCATCAGGGTGGACTTGCCGGCACCATTGGCCCCTACAAAGCCCACTCTTTCTCCCCGTTTTATTTCAAAGCTTACATTGTTAAAAAGCTCATCTATGCCAAAGGCCTTGCTGAGGCCTGATACCTTTATGCTCCCCATTATTTCTCCTATTCATAATCCTGTCCGATATATACTACAGCCTCATTTGGCTCTCCTCCGTCCATAATGGTGCAGGAGAATGGCATGCCGTAGAACCACTCTGTATTGCTGCTGTCTGTCACAATGATAGTGTGGGTTCTGTCGCTTCTGCTGCCGGTATCTACCCCGGTAACATTGAAGCCCTTGGCTCTCAGCTTCTCTGCCAACCTGGCAGCCGCACCGTTAATGCCGCTGTCATTGACAATAAACACAGAAATCTCACTTGGACTCTTGGCTACAGCTGGCTTGGATTTTTCCGTTGAACTATCCTTGCTCTCCGAATCATTGCTGCCTTCCTTGCTATCCTCCATTACTGTAATACCACTAGGCAGGGAGTCCTTATATTCCTTGGCCAGCTTCTCTGCTGATGCCAGGGCAGAATCCGCCAGTGATGTGCCCATTTGCTGAGCCACGATTTCCCGCAGCTTCATGATGTTCGGCAGCCAGTAGCTAATATCATCCAAAAAGGCAGGTGTTCCTGGCACCATTGTGGATTCCATGCCCTGCTCCCTGATGGAAGGCATTAGCTGAGCCAGAGCCACCATTTCTGTCAGTGGCATATCCGTTTCCACAGCAGAGCGAATTTCTTCCACCAGCTGAGGCAGCTTTGGCAGGATGGATGGAGAAAGCATCTTTTCCATGACAGCCTTCATAAAATGCTGCTGTCGGCTGATACGGCCTATATCTCCCTCGCCGTCACGATACCGCACATACTGGATGGCTTTTTCCCCGTCCATATGCTGCATGCCTGGGTACAAATCTATCACCAGGCCACCATTGTCATCCCATGGATCTTCATAGTACATCCGCTTTTCTACATCAATGTCCACGCCATCCATAGCATCAATAATCCGCTCAAAGGCCTTGACATCTATGAGGATATAGTAGTCCATAGGCACTCCCAGCAGGCTTTCCACAGTTTTCCGTGTTAAGCTGGAACCGCCATAGGCATAGGCGTGATTGATCTTGTCATAGCCATTGTCCTCAATAGCCACCCGTGTGTCCCGGGGCAGAGAAAGAATTTCCGCCTTGCCCTGGGTTTTATTTATGGTTACAGTCATCAGGGTGTCGCTGCGGCCTACATCGTCGCTGCGGCGATCCACACCCATAACCATAATATGCATATAGTCCTCCGGCCTCTGAATCCCTGACTGGGTAGTTATATTATCAGCAACCTCATCTGAGGTCATAAGCCTGGCAGCCACCGCTCCTGCTGCCAACATAATAATAACCCCTATCAGGATAATCAACCTAGTATAATTACGGCGTCGTCTGCGCCTTATTCGCATAATCCAACTCTTCCTTCTGTATATGATAAAAAAACAAATCTTCTAAACAAACATAGTATACCAAAAGCTGCTAACAGTCGCAAGAAAAACTCACATAGGAAAAATATACTAGAAATTAGATAATTTTATAAACTTCTTTCATGGTTTCATCCACGGAAAATTATTTTTTGAATAATTCATTTTTTCTATTTATTTTTTGAACGAAATATATTATCATATACCTAATAGATAACATATCGGCACGAAAGGTTATATAATATGATTCGATTACCAGTCAACAAACTAAAGGACGGCATGGTAACCGCCCAAAGCATATACAATCACAAAGGTGCCAACTACCTGACCAGGGGAACAACGTTAAGCCAGCAATATATTGACCGATTGAGGAAAATCGGCATATCCAATGTTGTTATTACTTCCTTGGATCCCAAACTGCCCCTGCCACCACCTGAAGATATTATCAAGGAGGAAACCAGGGTCAATGCCATCCATCAGGTATTTGACACATATACCCGCCTGCAACAAAATCAGGAAATGGAAATCCCACCTGTCCTGGAGGCTTCTGAGAATATTCTTTCTGATCTGCTCCAACGTCCGGAAAATCTGGTGCAGATGACAGATATCCGCCTCTATGATGACTACACCTTTGCCCATTCTGTAAATGTGGCAGCTCTCTCTGCCATGCTGGGTATGATGTGCCATTTTTCCCGCAGTGATCTCACCACCATTACCACTGGGGGACTGCTCCATGATTTAGGCAAAATGGACATATCCAAGACCATACTCTGCAAGACCACCTCCCTGAATGACGAGGAATTTCGCATTATCCGCCAGCATCCCCAATTTGGCTATCAGCGACTTGTCCATGCTGCTTCCAGCGGTGGCTTGAATATGAAGGTCATTGCTGATATTGCCTGCCAGCACCATGAGCATATTGATGGCCATGGCTACCCAAATCATCTTGTGGGCAATCAGATTTCTGAATTTGCCAAAATTGTGGCTATTGCAGACGTATATGATGCCCTTACCACCCAGCGGCCATATAAAAAGGCCTATTCCCCACATATTGCCTATACCATTATGACCAAATGCTCCGGCAAGCAGTTTGACGAGCATTTATTAAAGCTGTTCTTTGACCATGTAGCCCTCTATCCTGTAGGCACTGTGCTGAAAACCATCTGGGGCTATGGCATTGTAAAGGCTGTGCACATCGGCATGACTAGGTTCCCACGACTGATACTCTTTGCAGACAACAACCATCGCCGCCTAAAATCCCCTGTCACCATCGAAACCACCGACCAGCAGGAAGATTTTATCAGCTCCATTGTAGACGGCAGCGAACTCACCGCCCTATGCAGCCACATCAACTTCAACCCTTCCCTGTTATTAGTCCATGAGTGAGAAGTGTAGAAAGAACGCTGGAGGTTGTACCCTAAGGAGACTATTGCTCGACATCGGCACTTAGCGATTCAGAAATCAATGAGAGCTTCTGACAAGAAGCGAACATTTCATTTCTGAGAGCTTAGTGTCCGCTATGTCGAGTTATGAGCGAGAGCGAGTCGACGTGGGTACACCTCCAGCGTTTTATATATCGCAGCCATCAAAAAAATCCCCTTGTTGGAACTACCTTCCAACAAGGGGATTTTTCAAATTAGCTTATTTTTCCTCAGCCTCTACCTCAGCAGCTTCCTCCTGCACTTCAGGCACCACAGTCAGGCCCTCATACAGTGCCAGGTATTCCTGGGCTGACTTATGCCAGCTATAATCACTGTGAATGGCATTCTTTACCACCTGCAGCCAGATATTCTTGTCACGGAAGTCAGACAGGGCTGTCTTCATGGTGTACAGCATATCATGGGCATTGATATTGTTGAAGCTATAGCCATTGCCCTCTCCAGTGTACTTGTTGAAGGACTGTACAGTGTCCTTCAGGCCGCCGGTAGCACGGACAATAGGCACGGTGCCATACCGGAGGGAAATCAGCTGACCCAAGCCGCATGGCTCGTACTCAGATGGCATCAGGAACAGGTCGGAGCCTGCATAAATACGCTGTGCCAGCTGGTTGGAGAAACGGATATTGGCAGAAACCTTGGTAGGCAGACGCCACTGGAGGCCTCTGAACCAATCCTCATACTGCTTATCCCCAGTGCCCAGCAGCACAAACTGACACTCCTCACCCTGGAGCAGCTCGTCCATAACACGAACAATGAGATCCAAGCCCTTGGCTGCTACCAGACGAGAAACCAAACCAATAACAGGAATATGCCTGTCTACCGGCAGTCCCAACTCCTCCTGGAGCTTAACTTTATTTTCCAGCTTCTTCACCAGATTATCTGGGCCGTAGTTCACATAGATATTCTTGTCAGTCTCTGGATTGTAGACATCATAGTCAATGCCGTTGACGATACCGACAATATTGCTGCCACGAGTCCGGAGCAGGCCATCCAGATTCTCACCAAAATATGGATACTGAATTTCCTGGGCATAGGTACGGCTTACAGTACCTACCACATCAGCATAGATGATGCCACCCTTCATGAAGTTGACAGCATCATTGAATTCCAAATCACCATTGTTGAAATACTTCCAATCCAACCCCAGCACATCAGCCATGACATTCTTGTCAAACACGCCCTGATACTTCAGGTTGTGAATGGAGAATACGGTGCGGATATTTTCATATCTTGCATCCCCCATGTGCTCCAGCTTCAGGAACACATTTACCAGGGCTGCATGCCAGTCATTGGAATTGATGACATCAGGGAAGAAATCCAGCAAAGGCAGAAGGTTTAGGACTGCACGGGAGAAGAAGGAAAACCTCTCAGCGTCATCACCATAGCCATAAAGGCCGTCACGCTTGAAATAATCCTCGTTGTCCACGAAATAATAGGTAACTCCGTCCTGCTCCAGCATATCCACGCCGGCATATTTATGCCGCCATGCAACAGGTACAAAGATATGTCCCACATGGGTCATCTTTTCCTTGTACTTATCAACAATCTTGCTGTACTTTGGCAGGATTACCCTGGCATCGACCCCCATCTTTGCCAGTTCCTTTGGCAGGGAGCCGGCTACATCAGCCAAACCGCCTGTCTTGATAAATGGGACTGCTTCAGAAGCTACATACAATACCTTCATCATAAACCTTCTTTCTAGTGCCCTTGCACATTTACCCCTCTATGGTTTCTTGCTGCTTATTCCTCGGCCTTTTTCTTTGGTGGACGGCCACGACGCTTTGGCTTAGTTTCAGCCTCAACTGACTTGTCCTCCTTGGTTGCCTTGGCCTTGGTACTTGCAGCCTTCTTGGTGACAGTTTTCTTGGCAGCTGGCTTTTTAGCAGCTGTCTTCTTAGGTGCAGCCTTTTCTGCCTTCTCGGTTTTCTCAGCCTTATCGGCTGTTTTCTTGGTAGCCTTCTTGGCTGCCGGCTTCTTTGCCTTAGCAGCTGGCTTAACCTCTGCCTTGGCTTCCTCCTGAACAGGCTTAGCCTCTATGGGACGCTCCTTTTTCAGGCGGATATAGATGGTAGCCAGAGGTGGTACTGTTACCTGGATGGACTGAACCTTGTTGTTCCATGGTACATCCTGGCTTGGAATATCCATCTCATTTACCACATTAGAGCCACCAAACTTGGCAGCATCACTGTTGAATACTTCTTCGTAAATACCTTCCTCAGGCACGCCGAAGCGTACACCATGGCGTACTGCCGGAGTGAAGTTGCTGATGACGATGACAAAATCTCCGTTGTCAGCACGACGAATAAAGGAAATCATGCTGTCCTCGGCATCATCGCAATCAATCCACTCAAAGCCGCCCCAGTCAAAGTCAATCTGCCAGAATTCCTTGTGATCCACATAGAACTTGTTCAGCTCCTTGGAATATTCCAACATCTTGGTGTGCATCTCATATTTCTCAGGCAGATGCCAATCCAGGCTATCGTCCCATTTCCATTCAATGAACTGGCCGAACTCGCCACCCTGGAACAGCAACTTTTTGCCTGGATGGGCCATCCAATAGCCGAAGAAGCCACGGAGTCCGGCAAATTTCTGCCAGTAGTCTCCCGGCATCTTATTGATGAGGGAGCACTTGCCGTGAACTACCTCGTCATGGGATAGAGGCAAAACAAAATTCTCGCTGAAAGCATACATCATGGAGAAGGTAATCTTGTCATGATGCCACTTGCGATAAATAGGATCCAGGCTGCAATATCTCAAGATATCATTCATCCAGCCCATGTTCCACTTGTAGTTGAATCCCATGCCACCCATGTAGACAGGCTTGGAAATATTTGGCCAGGAGGTGGACTCCTCGGCAATCATCAAAGCCTGTGGATACTCACGGAACACGGTTTCATTCAGCTTGTGAAGGAAGTCAATAGCCTCCAAGTTGCCGTTGCCCCCGTGCTTGTTTGGCTGCCACTCACCGCTTTTGCGGCCATAATCCAAGTAGAGCATATTGGCTACCGCATCAATGCGGAGTCCGTCAATATGGTACTGATCCATCCAGAAAATAGCATTGGAAATCAAGAAGCTCTGTACCTCAGTGCGGCCATAGTCAAAATTGGTGGTGCCCCAGCCGGCATTGTCAGCCCTCTGTGGGTTGTCTGACTCATAGAGGTTTTTGCCGTCAAACATTCTCAGGCCAGGATCATCCTTGCAGAAATGCCCCGGTACCCAGTCCATAATGACGCCAATACCTGCCTGATGTGCCTTGTCAATAAGATATCTCAGGTCATCCGGAGTACCAAAGCGGCTGGTAGCCGCATAGTACCCGGTTGCCTGATAGCCCCAGGAGCCTTCATAAGGATGCTCGCAAAGAGGCATAAATTCAATATGGGTGTAGCTCATGTCCTTGACATAGTTCACCAGCTGATCAGCCAGTTCCCTATATGAAAGCTGCTTGCCATCAGCATCCCGTCTCCAGGAGCCAATATGCACCTCATAGGTCAGCATAGGCTGACCATAGGACTGGGTCCGCTGCTTTTTCTCCTGCCATGCCCCATCCTGCCATTCATACTTGTTCATATCAAAGACACGGGAGGCAGTAGCAGGAGCTATTTCGCAGTAATACCCATATGGATCAGCCTTCAAGATATGTGGCCCGCCATGCTGTGGCAGGATGGCATATTTGTAGGCGTCCCCTTCCTTGAGGCCGGGGATAAAGACCTTCCAGATCTCCCCGTCGTCAATCTTGGACATTGGATTTACCCTGGTATCCCAGTTGTTGAACTCTCCAACAACACTAACTTCCTTGGCATTTGGCGCCCATACGGCAAAACGTACACCCTGCTGTCCGTCCTCCTCGGTTATATGAGCACCCAGCATTTCATATGCCCGGCAGCTAGTCCCCTGATGGAATAGAAAGGTATCATACTCAGTGAGCTGTGACAGATTCATTTGCCCATCCCCTCTCTTGTGCAAATTCTGTGTTGATAACTCGAAAATTAATTTTTATTCAATGTCTACTGGCTTGATGTTCCAGATTTCCTCTGCATACTGTGCGATGGTGCGGTCAGAGGAGAAAATGCCGGAGTTGGCAATATTGATGGCACAGGAACGCAGCCATGCATTCTTGTCCTGGTAGCGGCGGACGATTTCCTCATGGGCAGCAACATAAGAGTTGAAGTCCTTCATGATGAAGAATTCATCGTTGCTGTTTACCAGATAGTCAAAGAGGCTCTGGAAGTTGCCATAGGTACCGTCAGTCATCTGGTTCATAACACGGCGTACATTGGCATTGGTATTGTACTCATCCCAGGCACTGTAACCGCCATGCTCATAAAGGTTGATAACCTCCTCGGAACGCATGCCGAAGATTACGCAGTTTTCATCTCCAACCTGCTCGTGAATCTCCACGTTGGCACCGTCCATGGTTCCCAGGGTAATGGCACCGTTCATCATGAACTTCATGTTGCCGGTACCGGATGCCTCCTTGGAAGCAGTGGAAATCTGCTCGCTGACATCAGCTGCAGGATATACCTTCTCGCCCAGGGAAACGCCAAAGTTCTCCAGGAATACAACCTTGATCTTGCCATCGATGCTAGGATCAGTGTTGATCTTGTCAGCAACAGCCAGAATCAGGCGGATGGTTTCCTTGGCAATGAAATAGCCAGGAGCAGCCTTGCCACCGAAGAAATATACTACTGGTACAGGCATATCGTAGTTAGGATTGTTCTTCAGCTGATCATACTGATACATGATATGCATAATGTTCATCAGCTGACGCTTATAGGAATGTATACGCTTTACCTGTACGTCAAAAATGGAATCAACCTTGATGCGGATCTTGTTGTGTGCCCATACATACTGAGCCAGGGCACGCTTCTTGGCACGCTTAACCTTGTCCAGCTTCTTCAGGAAGGCAGGATCATCCACATACTGGTTCAGCTGCTTCATCATCTTGGTGTCGCCTCTCCACTTGCGGGTCAGCTTGTCATCAATAACATGAGCCAATGGGTTATCTGCATTAATGAGCCAACGGCGATGAGCAATACCATTGGTCTTGTTGTTGAATCTCTCTGGGAATACCTTGTAGAAGAACTTCAAGGTGCTGCTCTTCAGGATCTCGCTGTGGAGCATTGCCACACCGTTTACGCTGAAGGAACCTACTACTGCCAGACGAGCCATATGTACCTGATTGTCCTGAATAATGGACAGCTCACGAACCAGAGCCTCATCACCAGGGAACTTAGCACGGATATCATACAGGAAACGACGGTTGATCTCGTCGATAATCATGTAGATACGAGGCAGCAACTCCTTAAAGAGAGCCCGATCCCACTTCTCCAATGCCTCTGGCAGGATGGTGTGGTTGGTATATGCAACTGTATGGCTGGTAATATCCCAGGCAGTATCCCAATCCAGTCCGTAATCATCAATGAATACACGCATCAGCTCTGCTACAGCTACTGCTGGATGGGTATCGTTGATCTGGATGCAGACCTTGTTGGCAAAGTCCTGTACATTATCGTGGTTACGCATATAGTGGCGAACAATGCTCTGTACGCCGGCAGATACAAAGAAGTACTCCTGGGTCAGGCGCAGCTTCTTGCCTTCATTGGTGCTGTCATTTGGATACAGGAATTCAGTAATCTTGTTGACATTGTTTCTGTACTCCTGACGAGCCTTGATCTCATCATTGGTAAGGGTGGCATAGTCGGAGAAATCCTGAGCAGCCTCGGCATTCCAAAGGCGGAGGGTATTTACAGTGCTGTTCTTGTAGCCGATAACAGGCACATCATAAGGTACTGCAGTAACCTCGCTATAGCCTTCATGTACACAGTGGCTCTCGCCATTATCGTCAATGCTCATATAAGCATGGCCACCAAAACGAACCTTTACGGACTTGTTTGGCTTGCGGAACTCCCAAGCAAAGCCATCACGAAGCCAGTTGTCTGGAACCTCTACCTGCTGGCCATTAACGATCTTCTGCTCAAAGAGTCCATACTGATAACGGATACCGCAACCATGAGCAGCCAGACCCAGGGAAGCCATGGAATCAATGAAGCAGGCTGCCAGACGGCCAAGTCCGCCGTTGCCCAGGCCTGCATCAGGCTCTTCCTCATAGAGGTCATGGTAGTCAATGCCGATATCCTGCAGCATTTCCCTGAGGGAATTCTTCAGATCCAGGTTCAGCATGTTGTTGTTCAGCAGACGGCCCAGCAGGAACTCAATGGAGAAATAATAAACCTGCTTCTCGTCATTCTCGGCATACTGCTTGTTGGTCTTGATCCAGTTCTCGGAAGTATACTGCTTGATAACCTGGGCAAGGGTCTCATAAAGCTCATGCTCAGTCAAATCAGAAATTTCACGGCCATAATTAATCTGGGCAGTGGTGATAAAGCGCTGTCTCAGCTCTTCCTTCATGGTATCAATGTCTCTCTCGATTACTGACATAAATTTCAACTCCTATCCTCAAATCGGAATCCTCCTGGCGATCTGATGTGTGTGCACCAGTGCACAGTAGATTCCCAACAACGATGGAAAATGTAAAATGTATAAACAAAAATATAATGACACCGCTTGTATTATACCATATATTTTTTATTTGTCCATTTTCCTATGCTGTTGATGCAAAAAGGCCGTTGCAAAACCGGTATGTACACAGTACATCACCTGCATCCTGCAACGGCTTTACCAGATTCCCAATACTTTAATTTTTTAGATGGAAGTATTCTTTGCAATAATCAGAGGATAGTTCTCTGCACCCTTCAGCCACTGATCCTCAGTTACATGGACATTCTTGTCGCAGATAACATTGCGGAGCATGGCGTTGTCCTCAATAACGCATCTTTCCATGATGATGCAGTCCTTAATCTTAACGCCTTCGCCGATCTTTACATCACGGAAAATAATGCTGTTCTCTACCTCGCCACGGATTTCACAACCGTTGGCTACCAAGCAGTTTACAACCCTGGAGGTGTCCTTGTACTGAACAGGGGCAGCATCCTTTGTCTTGGTATGGATCAGGTTCTCGCCCATAAATACCTCACTCCAGATCTCAGGATCCAAGAAATCCTTGTTGGCATTGAAATATGCCATGGTGGAGTTGATATGGGCAACATAGCCCTTGTACTCATAGCCGAAGATGCTGTACTCATCCATGTGGCGGATAATGCCGTCCAGCAGGAAGTCGGTACCGCCTCTCTCAAAGCCGGTGGATACAACCTTTACAAAGGTTTCACGGGACATAAGGTATGCACCCATGAAGTCATTGCAACCAGCTGCAGTGGTCAGGGACTTGGCCACATCAGTTACACGACCATTCTCTGTTACCTTCAGCACAGCTCCACTGCCAGGAATATCAGCCTTGGCCTTGGAATATACCATGGTGATATCTGCTCCGGTATTCTTGTGGAACAGCAGCACAGAGCGGAAATCAATATTGTACACGCAGTCAGCCTGGGCAATCAGGATATAGTCAGCAGATGTATGCTGCAGATAGTCCAGATTGCTATAAAGGCCCTGCAAATCACCCTGGGCTGGCTTTCCATCATACGGATCAGATGGCAGATAGGAAAGGCCTCCACGATGGCGGGCCAAATCCCAGTCTTTACCGGAACGCAGGTGGTCAAATACGGATCTTGCATTGGCAGACAGCAACACGCCTACATTGCCGATGCCGGAATTTACCATGTTGGACACAGCAAAATCAATAATGCGATAGCGGCCTGCGATTGGCAGGGACGCTACAGGACGGTGCTCGCACAGCTCCTTCAGCATGGAATTTGCACCATCCAGCTTAATAATACCCATCATATTACTCAAAACGATCACTCCGTTCTTTTTCGTCTTTTATCTTGCCCCTAGGGAATCAGCTTACCTGCTGCCCTTCCTCCTGGGCTTCCACTACCTCGCCTTCAGGAACAACGGCAATGGCCCCCGGCTCACCTGTTACAACAGCACCAGCGGAGATTATGCAGTTCTGGGCAACGATAGCATGGTCGATTACAGCATTGTCCTCAACCTTGGTAAATGGCATAATAACGGAGTTGGTAACCTTGGCACCCTTGCCGATCTTAACACCGGAGAACAGTACGGAATGGTCTACCTCGCCCAAAATCTGGGAGCCTTCATTCAGCATGGAATTGTGCACCCTGGCCTCATTGCCGATATAATGTGGTGGCAGAGATGGGTTGGAGGAATAGATAGTCCAAGAGCTGTTGAAGGAGAATGGAGGCTCATCAGCCAGCAGGTCCATATTGGCCTGCCACAGGCTCTCAATGGTTCCTACATCCTTCCAATAGCCCTCAAAGGCATAGGAGTACATACGGGCATTGTCAGCCAGCATGGCAGGAATGATGTTCTTGCCGAAGTCATGGCTGGAATTCTCGTCCACTGCATCAGCCTTCAGGTAATTGCTGAGGAATTCACGATTGAAGATATAAATACCCATGGAAGCAAGATTGCTCTTTGGCTTGGCAGGCTTCTCCTCAAACTCCATAATCCTGCCGTCTACAGAATCAGTATTCATGATGCCGAAGCGAGGAGCCTCATCCCATGGCACCTCAAATACGCCGATGGTGGCATCAGCCTTGTTAGCACGATGTACATCCAGCATCTTGGCATAGTCCATAGTGTAGATGTGGTCGCCGGACAAGATCAGCACATACTCAGGATCCATCATATCAATGAAGTTCAAATTCTGATAGATAGCATCTGCAGTGCCCTTGTACCAATCAGCACCCTTGTCACGGGCATATGGAGGCAGGATAAATACGCCACCGGTGGACTTATCCAAATCCCAGGCATTACCAGTGCCCAGATAGGTATGCAGCTCCAAAGGACGATACTGTGTCAGTACGCCTACCTTGTCTATACCGGAATTGGCACAGTTAGACAATGGGAAATCAATAATTCTGTATTTGCCTCCAAAAGGCACGGCTGGTTTTGCAATATTCTTGGTAAGAGCACCTAGGCGGCTGCCCTGGCCTCCTGCAAGAATCATTGCCAAACACTTTGTTTTACTCATAAATAATCACCCCTGTATCCTATTCAATAACTTTTCCGCTGCCTGCTGTCCATCGCATAACAGCCTCTAGGCAGCTGTCAAAGTGACTGCTGGTTTATTTACTGTTATAGTTCAAGATAAAAATAAAAAATCCTGCTTTTTTAGAAAAAAATTACAGGATTTTTTATTATTTAATTTTCTTTGAAATTGAGTACGTGCTTTTTGTGAACAAACGTCAAAGGATGGCCATAAAAATTGAACCAATGAACAAAGCCAGGCACAACCCCCACAAAAAGGAGCAATAAGCGTGAAACCTCTCCGCATCTATCTTGCTCAAGGCATTCTGCACCTCGTAGACAATAAAGGAGCTGCTGAAGAAAAGCAAGGGAATATCTCCATTAGCCATGGCAAAAAGCATCATGGCAAGACAAAGCATCATGCCTGCCTTTTCCCCATGGCTGAAAAGCTGGAGCTTTTTCTTTTTATTATTCTCCCAAGGCTTACCCCCTCTGAATGCCGTCATAATGCCACCAGCTGCCAACTGCCGTCATTTGCCAGCTTTAGCTGCTTGTCATGGCAGCCTATCAAAGTAGAGCGATGTCCCACGCTGACTACAGCCATATCCGGTAGCAGCTGTGCCAGCACTCCATAGGCCTGGGCTTCCCTGGCTTCATCAAGGGCCGAGGTGGATTCGTCCAAAAAGACAATATCAGGCTTCATTAGCAATACCCGGATAAAGGCAAGCCGCTGCTGCTCACCCAGGGAAAGTATCCTGCTCCAGTCGTCCACCACATCCAGCTTTCCTGCCAGATGACCAATGCCCATTTTTTCCATCAGCTCCGGCAAATCAGCCTGTTCCTGCTCCGGCACCGGCTGTGGGTAGTAAATGGCCCGCCGCAGGCTCCCTAGTGGCAGATACGGCCGCTGAGGCAGGAACATGGCCTTCCAGCTATTTGGCATAGTGACCTGGCCATTGCCATAAGGCCAGATGCCTGCCAAGGTTCTCAGCAAGGTACTTTTGCCGCAGCCGGAGCTACCTGAAATCAGAAGCTTCTTACCTGCCGGTACAGCAAGGGACAACTTGTCTGTCAGATGCTGTCCTCCAGGCAGCACCACAGAAATATCCCTCAGTTCCAGTGCATTGGCTCCAGGCTGGCTGTTTCTCTCAAAATCAATGCCCAGCTCCAGTTCCTCTGCCTCCTCAATATGTCCGGCAAAGCCTCCCAGTCGGCGGATAACAGCCACATACTGGGCAATGGAATCATAGCTTTCTACAAAGAAGCTCAGGGCATCCTGCACATGCCCAAAGGCAGTGATGGTCTGCATAAAGCCTCCCAGCTGCATCTCCCCTGTGAAATACTTTGGAGCACACATGAGGATAGGTACGATAATGGCAATCTGAGCATAGCCGTGAATATAAAAATTCAGCAGCTTGGTACGCTTCATCAAAGCCCAGAAATTACTGATAACCATGGCAAAACGCTCATGGAAATTCTGCAGCTCCGGCTTTTCGCCCCCGTAAAAGGCAATGCTTTCGCTGTTTTCCCGCACCCGCACCATGCTGAAACGGAAATCCGCCTCATACCGCTGCTGGTCATAGTTCAGGCCAATGAGCTTCCGACCTACCTTATGTGCAATCCAGGTACCCACAATGGAATACAGCAAAGTTACAAATACCATGTAGCCAGGCACGGACAGTACCGTTTCTCCAAAGGGAATATCCAATGTACCAGAAAGCTGCCACAGGATAGCCACAAAGGCAACCAAGGTTGTTGCCTGCTTCAGCACCCCTACAAAAAGGCCCAGGGTCAGGCTTACAAAAGAGTTGATATCGTCAGCAATACGCTGGTCCGGATTATCCATATCCTCATTGCCCCGCATTTGAAGCCTGTAATATACCTGCCTGTTCATCCACCGCTTCAGGTAGTTATCTGTCATCCAGGTACGCCATTTAATCTGCAAAATCTGATTAACATAAATAGCATATACTGCCATGATGATGTACAGAAAGGCATACCCTGTAAACTGGCCAATCAGGGGCCAAAAGGCATCAAATGCCCTTTCCTGTAGGGCATTGTAAAAATCGTTGTTCCACTGGTTCAGCAGCACCAGCATATATACCTGGGCCAGGCTCAGGACAATTACCCCTGCCAGCAGCCCCCGGGCCTTCCACTTTTCCGAGGACTTCCAATAAGCCTTCATCAGCCGCCAGGCCATGGCGTAAATCTTCTTGTCAGTCATAGCATCACTCCCTGTAAATTTTATCTGCAATTTTCATTTTCCCATGGGCGGTTTGCCCCACCGCCTTATCATTTTACAGCAGTCCCATGAAAAATTCATCAAATTTCCTTTATTTCCCCACACCATTGCAAAATAGATAGTCTTCCTTACGGATAAATGGTAGAATAGTCTACAAAAGCACGTAAAGCAACTATCAGATAAATTCCTGCATAGGGATAAAGGAGCCTGTTATGACTATTGTTTTTATTGCGGCCAGCCTTGTATGCCTGCTGCTGTTGCTGGTATTGTACCGCAACCTGCCTAACAAAAAAGTATTTTATGGCTTTTGCATCATCCTGGCCCTGACCATTGGGGCTATAGCCCATTCCCTGTTTTCCTATGAGCCAGCCCCCCTGCCAGCTGACGAATCCACCATTAGGCGGATTACCGCCCAGCAGCAGATTTTTGACGGCTGGTACACAGACTACAAGAAGCAGCTGGACAATCTGGACTACAACTGGTCCCAGTGTCAGGCCATTGTCAAGGACTACACCAATGACGACATCAGCCTCAACACAGCCTATACCAGGCTGAACCTGCTGGAACATCAGGCCCAGTTAGCCAATGATACACTGGTGAAGCTTTCTCCCCCTATTAGCCTGGAGGATGCCAACTACAATCTATCTACAGAAATACTGCGAAAAACCCAGGCCTATGCCCAGCAGCAGCTGGCCACCATCACAGCTCTGAAAACCTCCGCCGATCCTGCCAATATAAAAACGGATAACCATGAGGCCCAGGCACGCCGCCTAAATGAAACCTTGATCCGCAATGCCCCGGATGTGCTTTTTACAGCCGAGGAAACCATGGATTTGCGCCAAAATCTTACCCTGCCGGAGAAATAATTATGGAAATGTATAAAACTACCGCCGAAAATGGCACTGCCAGCTACGAAATCCAAAAATCCCGCTTTATTGCCTATACCAGCCACGTGGAAACTGAGGCTGAGGCCCGGGAATTTGTCACCGCCATCAAGAAAAAGCATTTTGATGCCCGCCACAACTGTTCCGCCTGGGTACTGGGGGCAGATAGCAGCCAGCAGAAATCCAACGATGATGGAGAACCTGGAGGCACTGCCGGCAATCCTATTCTGGAGGCCATCAAGCAACACAGCCTTACCAATGTGGTTGTGGTAGTAACCCGCTACTTTGGCGGCATCAAGCTAGGGGCTGGAGGACTTATCCGTGCCTATAGCCATACAGCCTCCCTGGGGCTGGAAGCTACCCCTCAGCTAGAGGTAAAGCCTTTCTGCCTGGTAGAGGCAGCCATGGACTACAGCCTGCTGGGAACAGTGGAAAACTGGATCCGCAACGCAGGAATCCGCACTGGTGAAACGGAATATACCGACAAGGTAACAGTAAAATTGTTTATTGAGCCTCCCCAGGTGGAAGAAATCCGCACGGAGCTGGTAAATCTCACCTCGGCACTGTGCTCCATCACAGTTCATGAGCCTGAATACATGGCTCTGCCAGTGCAGCAGGAAAATCACTAAAAATAAATAAATGGTTTATAACATTGAACAACCACAAAAGCCCCGGCTGAACCAATATACATGGCATCAGCTAGGGCTTTTTATTATTGTTATTTATTGTATTATAAATTTATTTTATTTTTATGTATTTTTGCCCAGTTTTCAAAGGCTGATTCTGAAAAAAATTTTATCATTTGGCCAGAAGATTTTTCCCCGGAAAGGTCCTCAGTAAATAATCGCTGATAGTCTGGCCGATAATTTTCTTGCCCATTACATCAGGATGCAGCCCATCTGTGGTAGCTTCGTCCATAAGCAGGCCATAGCAGTCCGTCATAGGAGTAGCCACGTCTACAGCATACTGCTGGGACAGAATCCACTGGTTCAGCTTTACCTGCTGCTCCTTCCAGCCCTCTGCTGCCGGAGTAATATAGCTCCAGTTGGACATAAAATGAGGATTTATCGGAGTTGCCGTGGCATAGACAGGTATGATGCCATGGGCACGGCATTTATCTCCAATTTGCTTGAGATAATAGATAATATTCTCTGCCTGGCCTCCAGAACGGAAGTCATTGACACCACCCATAATCACCAGAATTTTAGGCTTAAATGACAGTACATCGGAATCAAAGCGTGCCGCCATAGCAGCCACCGTATCGCCGCTGTAGCCCAGGTTCTTCACCGGCACCTGGGAATAAGTCTCCCAGTTGTACATTACATAGCCCGGAGGAGTGGACACGGCACCTCCCCCATGGGTAATGCTGTCTCCCAGGGCCGCTACCTTCACCTGGTTGGTAACAGCAAACCAGCTAGGCTCAGACCATTCTGTGTTATTAGTACCTGATTCATTGCGGCTGCGGACCTGCCAGTAATACTTTCCAGGCCAGGTATAGCCTGCATCTTCATAGAATACAGAGCCTTGGGTGGTCATTTCCCGTATTTTTACATCCTGGCCATCTTCCTGGCGGAATACCCTGATATCATAGTATTTGCCATCTTTGGTAGGTACCCAGGAAAAAACAGGATACAGGGGAGCATAGGCCATGGACTCAAATTCCGTAGTAGGCTTTGGTGCTACTGGGTTCAGCTCCTGGACAGCCAAAGGTTTCAGGTCACTGTAGAGCTTGATATACTTGCCGGTGGCATCCAGGGGGCACACTTTCCAATAGTAGTCCTTGGCACTGCGCATAACAGAGGTATCCAGCTCATAGCCGTTGGTAAAGATGCCCCGCTTGACAGACACTACATTTTCCGGCAGGTTCTCCTTGGCCCGCATAATGGCTACCTGGTAGCTAACCGCCCCAGGCACTGGCTCCCAGGACAGACGGATAGTATGGATATACTCAGGCAACTTCACTGGAACCTCGTCGTCAGCAGCCTGCTCCACCACATCCACAGTATGCTCCTCCTGATATGTTTGATTCATTTTATTGTCTGCAGCATATCCTGCAGGCATCTGCCATACCATCATGGCAGACAGCATTAGCCCCGCCGCCATGGACAGGTATATTTTTCTATTCAAGTACCTTCACTCCTAGCACATATATACATAAATAAAAAAGGGATGTGCAACGCACACCCCCTTATCATAGCATATTTAGGACTTCTTTTCCATAGCCTCATCTTCATCATCCAGCTTGATGTTGGTGATGATACGGCCCAGACGGGTACCGGATACAAAGTTCCAGAACCACTTGGTACCTACAGTGATATTGGCATGGGCACCCTCCAAACGGAGCAGGTGGAGGAACATCCAGATCATCCAGGCCCAGAAACCACCGATCTTCAGTGCACCCCAGTTTACTACTGCCTGGCAACGGCCGATGGTAGCCATGGCACCATGATCCACATACTTGAAGGTATGGAGCTGGGTATCACCCTTGCAAAGATGGGTAATATTGTCAGCTGCCAGCCATGCCTCCTGCATAGCAACAGGAGCTACGGTAGCCAGTGGCCTGCCATCCTGGAGGAAATGAGCATTATCGCCGATAGCGAAGATCTCAGGGAAACCAGGAACCTGCAGGGTAGGGCCAACAATAACACGGCCGGCACGGTCGCACTCAGCACCAATAGTAGAAGCCAGCTTATGTGCCCTTACACCAGCACCCCAGATAACGGTACGGCTTGGAATAAAGGTACCATCCTTCAGGAAAAGGCCGTCCTCGTTGCAGTCAGCCACCTGGGTATTCAACATAACCTTTACGCCCTTGCCCTCCAGCACATTGATGGTATGCTGGCGAAGATGTGGAGGCATCATAGGCAGAACCTTGTCGGTTGCCTCAATCAAGCGGATGCTTACCTCGTCAAAGTTCAGATTTGGATATTCCTTTCTCTGAATAGCTACCAGCTCTGCAATAGCGCCGGCTTCCTCAACGCCGGTAGGGCCGCCGCCTACGCAGATGAAGCTCAGCATCTTGCGACGCTCTTCCTCGTTCTCAATCTGCTTGTTGGCACGCTCAAACATATGCAGTACATGGTTGCGGATATGCAGTGCCTCTGGAATGGTCTTCATTCCATAGGAATACTTCTCCACATTGGCCATGCCGAAGAAGTTGGTGGTAGCACCAGCAGCCACAATCAAATAATCGTATGCTACATCACCATGATTAGTAACAACAACCTTACGCTTGCCGTCAATCTCCAGTGCCTTGGCCATGAACAGTTCCACGTTGTCATAATCACGGAACATGGCACGGATAGGATAAGAAATATCATCCGTAGAAAGTACAGATGTAGAAACCTGGTACAGCAATGGCTGGAACAGATGATAGTTGGTTCTATCAATGATAGTGATATCAATATCCTGCTTTGCCAGCTTCTTGGCTGCAGCAATGCCGCCGAAGCCTGCACCTACAATAACAACCTTTGGCTTGTTACCCATTTTTATACCCACTCCTAAAAACTTAATAGTGCCTTGTAGCACTTTCCTTAATTCTTAGTAAAATTATAGTCATAAATAGAAGTTTTGGCAATACTTGCCCAGCATAAAATTACATTATGGTAGTATAAATTACCATGCCTGCAGGGCATAATCTCGAGGTTATTTTTGTGTATTGCTTCCTATATTAGTTGATATTTTTATATCATGTCCAAGCTGTATTTTACATATCCTGGGAAGCAACAGCTGCAGCAATGGCAGCCCCTAGTCCGGAGCCGTCCTTCAGCAGCATAGGAGTAACTACAGCAGCCTCATCCTCCAAAATCTCATAAAGAGCCTTCTGGATATTTTCCTTGATATGAGGCATGTGCTCATACACAGAACCATCAATGGCAATATGCTGCTCTGCAATCTTGCCGGAACCGGACACATGCCACAGGATGCCTGCAAAGCAGGAGGCTACCAAACGGGCAGAGCGGGCAGCAATAGCCTCTGTTACATCACGGATATAGGCAGCTTCACCTGGTTCCAAGTTTCCTACTTGGGCACTGATAACCTTTGCCGCATCAGCAGCTGTAGCACTGGTATCTGCCATAATGCCGGACATATCAATAGCACTGAAGTCAGGACGCTGCTCCAGCTTCAGCAGGTTCTGGACAACGATGCTAAGGAGCATGCCCATGTAGCGGCCGGAAACCATCTTTTCCAACCTCTGGCGGCCTGGCTTCTCAGACTCTGCATCCATGATATTGTCCCATTTATTTGGTGCCAGCTTGTTGAAATTGCCGGACTCCATGTTGATAATGGCAGCAGGACGATTTACATCAGCAGTACGCTCCATATAGCAGTTGTTGCTGCCGGTAGCGTAAATGCAGCCAATATTGGTATCAGGGTACTGATAGCCAGCAGTCAGCAGCTCGGCTACAGTGTCATTGATAACAGCTACCACCTTGATATTCTCTAGGCCGTTCCGGTCAAAGGCAGCCTGCAGCATATCATTGACAACCTCACCCTCTACTCCAGGGATAGCAAATTCCTTGGTCCAAACCTGAAGGCGGGCATTGTAGATATCGGTCTGCACAGATGGGAAGGAGAAGGTGTGCCCCAGGTAATACTTTTTCTTTTCCGCACCATCCAACAGCTCCTGGAACATACCAGCAATAAAATCAAATACCTCTACAGCAGTAGCAGAGCCGTTTATCAGATTATACTCCTCAGTAACCAATGGCTTTGCCACCATCTTGACGATTTCATACTGGCTGCCTCCCTTCAGGCTGACCAGCTCTGCACGAAGATTGGTGCCGCCAAAGTCAAGAGCCAGGAATTCACCTTTTTCCTCTCCGCTAGGCATGCCGATATAGGAGCACAGCATAGGCATGGTAGATTCCTTGCCCTGAAGAGCCAACTCCATATCAAACCGCAGTGCACAGGCAATCTCCTTGATCTGCTCCTTGTCCAGGGTAAAATCCTGAATAATCTCCTTCAGCTGTTCTTCATTAATCCTCATTTGTCTTTCTCCTCTCCCTGATTGAAAAGTGGTTTTGTGGCAGGATTTCAATAAGATATCCATCGGGGTCTGCTATGAAATAAATATGGTTGGCCTCGCTGATAAACTTAATGCAGCCCATGGCTCTGTGCCTTTCTAAGGCAACCAGAAAATCATCTACCTGAAAAGCCAGATGGACAGGATTTTCTCCCAGGTCATAGGCAGCTTCATGCTCCGGATGATAATTTAGCTCCAACTCGTGGGTAGAGCAATTTTCATCACCCATGTACACCAGCACCGTGGAACCGATAAACACACGGCCCTTCTCTGCCATATGCAGGGCTTCTTGGTAAAATTCCAGAGATTTCTGCAAATCCCTGACCTTTATGCAGTTATGTGCCAAGGTGTATTTCATAGCTTCTCCTCAAATAATTATTGCTGCCTATAATTATGCAATATTTTCCAATTTTTGCCAATACCAGGAAGAGAAAATACCAGAAATTTATGCCAACGCCTTTCTGGACTGGTAGATACGCTGCAACAGCTTTACCATAAACGGTGCAGTAACAAAGGTAAATACCATACCTGGCAAGGCTGCTGCCACCAAGGCCCAAGCTCCTTTACCAATAACAAAGCTCAAGGTTATCCTGGCCACAAAGGTGCCCAGAGGGCCTGCTAATGCCATGGAGAGATAATGCCTTGGTGTCAGTAGATAGATCAGGCCTACCACGATGCGGAACTGCATGGCAATGGCCACGTTGAAAAGATTGTGGGTGCCCAAGGCAAGGCTTACCATACTAGACAGAAGGCCTATCAGCAGGTATTTCTTGAAACCAAAGACATAGCAGATGCCTACTGCCAAGGGTGCAGAAATCTGAAACTCCATGCCCGGCAGCAGACTAGGCAGCTTGATGGCTCCTGCTACTGTCAACAGGGCCGTCAGCAGGCCGATTTCCGTCATATCAGATGGTGTCAAAAACTTTTTTTTCATGGAAAAATCCCCTCTCTATACTCATGATTTCATTCATATAGTAAAGGTTTATCCTCTCATTGTCAACCTATTCAAAATTATTGGTTGACAATATTCTCTCCAGCACATATCATGGTAAGCAAGATGTATCATATATATAAGGAGCGAAATTACATGAGCATATACAGCCTAAAAATGCGGGCCAGCCGCCATACAAAAAATTCCACGGAGCATGTATCTGGAGCAGAAAAAATTTTAACAGAAAAGGAGCTGCCCCAGCAGCTGGAGGCACTGCTGCAGCGGGCATTGCACCATGCCAAGGGCAAGGCGGATTTTGTAAATCTCAAGGTTGAATCCATAAAGCCTGATGAGCTGAAATATATAGGGGCACTGCCAGTTTCCACCTATCAGGCAAATTCTCCTGCAGAGGGCAGGCAGATTATCAGCGATACCCTAGCACAGCTAGGGCTGGAGCCGGAGAAGTGCTCCAAAATCCTAGAGCTTTTTCGGGAAACCTACGGCATGCGGGGAGCCATGCTGCTGGATGTAGATACCCTAGAGAGGCTGGAACCGAATTTTGAAAGAGGCATTCGTGCTACCTATATGGATGCAAATAATTCCCAAGACCTAGCTGCCAATGGCTGCAAAAACCATTTTCAGGAAGCCCTAGTGCTTGCCTCCAAGGTTCTTTCCGCACCTCATATTATTGGTGAAATCTGCATGTCTGACGACCCAGATTACGTTACCGGCTATGTGGCAACCCAAGCTGCTGGCTATATGCGTATCAGCCAGCTAAAGGAAATGGGCTGTCCTGATGGAGGAAGAATTTTCCTTTACCGTGGACCGAAAAAGGATGTAGCTGAATGTATTCGCTATCTTCAAGAGCAGCGGGTGCTGGTGCGAAATGTACCTATCAGTCCAGATAATTCCTGCCCTAAAAATAATTTTCCTAATGAAGCTGTGCCCCAGCCTGCAATTAATCCTTGGAAGGCATACCAGGATATTTTGGCTGACAAGAAATCCCGACATCTCTACCGCACCACCAGGGAAATTTCCTCAGCCCAAGCCGCCCATGTTATTTATCAGGAACAGGACAAGCTGATGCTGGCCTCTAATGACTACCTGGGACTCATAGACCATCCAGACGTAAAAAAAGCTGCCCAGAAGGCAGTAGAAATCTATGGCACAGGCTCCGGCGGCTCCCGCCTGACCACCGGCACTTTGCCCCTCCACAATGCTTTGGAAAAGCAGCTAGCTAGCTTCAAGCACACAGAGGCTTCTATTATATTCAATACTGGCTATATGGCAAATGTAGGAATTATCTCCGCCCTAGGCATCAAGAACAGCATAATTTTTAGCGATGAACTGAACCATGCCAGCATCATTGACGGCTGCCGCCTTAGCCATGCCAAAACCATAGTATATAAACATAATGACATGCAGGATTTGGAAGCAAAACTTCAAGAGTATGCAGGCTGGCAAGGTTTTATTGTCACTGATGCTGTTTTTAGCATGGATGGGGATATTGCCCATTTGCCTGAAATCATGGCTTTAGCAGAAAAATACCATGTACTGACCATGGTGGACGAGGCTCATTCCACTGGAGTTATTGGCAAAACCGGCAGGGGCATTGTGGAGTATTTCAATTTATCTCACAATCCAGACATTCTCATGGGAACTCTATCCAAGTCCCTGGCAGCCGAAGGAGGCTATTGCTGTGGCAGCCAGCTCCTCATAGATTATCTCCGCAATACCTCCCGCAGCTATATCTTTTCCACCAGCCTGTCTCCTGCTGTACTGGCAGCTGCCGGCAAGTCTCTGGAGCTACTGGAAAATCATCCAGAAATGACTACCCGGCTTCAGGAAAATACCCACATCTTCTGCCGTGCTTTACAACAGCATGGCATAAATGCCGCAAGTGAAACCGCCATTGTGCCTATCCGCCTTTATGACGAAAACCTTGCCCTGAAGGTAGCAGAAGCCCTAGGGAAGAAAAACATCTACATATCCGCCATCCGTTACCCTACAGTCCCAAAAGGTCAGGCCCTTCTCCGTGCCGCCCTAATGTCCACCCATACTAAGGAGGAACTTATTGCCGCAGCGAAGATAATTAGTCACACTATTCAAGAGTGTCAGAGACGTTATTGTAGTAGATAAGAGCTAGGAAATGTACCTCTAATTGCGTCACCCTGCCGGAGGTGGATACTGCTTTTTGAGCCTGGAGCCTTGCTTTGCCGCATAGGCAAAGTGGCCCATCCTACGCATCTGGAAAAACCACGATGATATTGCAGCCCGAGGGAGCTTTAGCTCCCAGGGCAAAACCTGTCGAAGGCACAATCTATCGCGATGGGACATTTCGCGCAAGGCGATAAAAGTACCGTATCCACGCAGGCAGAGCTATCAGTTGGGCACTGCCATGTCTCATATATAAAAGCAAAGAAAAAAGCGACTACCCAAAGGCAATCGCTCTTCCTAACTGGCAACTTCCTAGTCGCAGAAACATGCAGCTTTGTCACAGCTGCATGTTTCTGGGTGATATGCCACCGGCATATCACCCCTCCCAGGCCGTGCGCTCGTACTTGGTTGGAGACGATGACTATACACAAAAAAAGAGGCTATCCTAAGATAACCTCTTAAACCGGCGACTTTCTATCCTCCCAGGTCGTCTCCAACCAAGTACTTTCGACGTTTATGTGCTTAACTACTGTGTTCGGAATGGGAACAGGTGGAACCACATAGCCAACATCACCAGATTCTTTGATTGTATGCATGTACAATCAAAACTA
>CAVFWX010000005.1:0-33230 GCA_963626225.1 Anaerotignum sp. | reverse complement strand
ACACCCTATACAAAAGCCCCGGTAAATGCTAAAATCTAAGATAAGAGTTACTCGTAGTAATATACGGTAGGAGGATTGGCTTTGGTTATAATAGAAAAGGCTATTTTGCATATATTGGATTTTGTAGGGGGAGAGCCGGTATTGTCGGGCCAGGAACTGGAGCTGGATCAGGGCACCAGGGAGTTCCTCATCAAGCACGTGGAAAAAACCATTGGTAGCCAGGATGCCAAGACAGGCAAGTTTTATGACAACAGCGAGTTCAGCATTCATTTGAAGGCATACCAGGCAGGAGAGACGGATTTTGTGGAATTTTCCCGCCAAGTGGCCACTATGATGTTTCAGGCCTTGAGCCACTGTGAGGCCATAGAGGGAGCAGATTTTTTCCTGTGTCTGATACGCTCTGAAGAGGTGCCTCAGCTGGCTCTGCTAAAATGCACCAACAACCATGGCTATGTGCATCAGGTAAACATTAGTGAGGAGGGTACCGTGGCTACGGAAATCATGAACAGCAGCGGCCTGCTGCCTAGCCTGAGCCAGCGGATGGAGGAGTTTGCCTATATTAACCTGGCAACTGGTGATGTACTGATAAAGGCCAAGAAATATACAGTAGATGGCAACAATGTATTTGTACTGCCGGAGCTGCTTTTGGAATGTGCCCAGGCACCCTCCCCAAAGGAAACCATCAAGGAAATCAGCAAGGCTGTAAAGAAGGTGGCAGAGGCTTATTGTCAGGATCAGGTGGAGACAGCCACTGCGGTCAAGAATTATATTGCTGAGAATCTGTCTGAGGATGGCAGCCTCAATCCCCAGGAGGTGGGAGAGGCAGTCTTTAAGGATAATCCCTCCATGCAGGCAGACTATCGACAGGAAATGGAAAATGCCGGCTTTAGCGAGCCAGTAAAGGTAGACAGGGAAGCTACCTTGAAAAAGATGCGCAAGCACAGGCTTAGCACTGATACAGGCATTGAGCTGGTGATTCCTACGGAGTTTTTTGAGAATACGGAATTTGTGGAGTTCTACAAGGATGAGGATGGCTATATGTCCATTACTCTGAAGAATATCCAGAATATTATCAACAAATAGGTGCAGCTATGGATATGGAAATGCTTACAGATGAAAAAATGTCTGCCTCCCGGCTGAAATCCACGGAGGTGCCACCAGAGAGGGCTATCCTGGCGGCGGTGGATATTGGCAGCGGCTATGGCTGGCAGGCAGAGGATTCCCTAGATGAGCTGGAGGGATTGGCCAAAACCGCTGGTGCTGTGGTAGTAGGAAGGTGCATCCAGAAAAAGGATCGCCCAGATGCTGCCCTGTATCTAGGTAAGGGAAAGGTAGAAGAGGTCTGCCTTATGGCAGAGGCTCTGGAGGCTGATCTTTTGATTTTGGATGATGAAATCAGCCCTTCCCAGCAGCGGAATTTGGAAAATGTTACGGGTTTGCGGGTAGTAGATCGTACTGCCCTGATACTGGATATCTTTGCCCAGCGGGCACGTTCCAGTGCTGGTAAGCTGCAGGTGGAGTTGGCCCAGTTGAAATACAATTTGCCACGTCTAGGGGGCCAGGGGTTGACCATGTCACGGCTAGGTGGCGGTATCGGTACTAGAGGCCCAGGTGAAACAAAGCTGGAAATGGATCGCCGGAGGATTCATGGCAGGATTCATGATTTGGAGGAAAAAATAGGTAGGCTGAAATCTCAGCGGCAGCTACATAGAAATCAGCGGAAGAACAACAGGATTCCTGTGGCAGCTCTGGTGGGGTATACTAATGCAGGCAAATCTACTATTTTAAATGCCTTGGCAGGCAGTGACGAAGTATTGGCAGAGGACAAGCTCTTTGCTACCTTGGATCCTACTACCCGCCAGGTAAATCTGGACGACAAGCTGGAAATCCTGCTGACAGATACGGTAGGCTTTATTCAGAAGCTGCCTCACACCTTGGTTAGTGCCTTTCAGGCTACCCTGGAGGAAACAGTGGAGGCAGATTTGCTGGTTCATGTGGTGGATGCATCAGATACCAACTATGAGCTGCAGATCAAGGCTGTTATGGATGTGCTTAGGGAAATTGGTGCTCAGGACAAGCCATCTATATTTGTGTTCAACAAGGCAGATTTGCTACCTATATTGCAATTCCCGGACAGTCAGGCAGAAAAACGGATGCTGCAGGATAGGAGTGGCGTGGTGATTTCGGCCAAGAATACATCAGGCTTGCAGATGCTTAGGGAAAAAATCAAGGAATTTTTTGATCAAGGCAAGCTGCACCTGAAACTGTGCATACCATATAGTATGGGAAATATCGTCACCAGACTTCACGATGAAGGTCAGGTGGATACTGTGGATTACAATGATGAGGGAACTGTCCTGGAGGTGGTATTGCCAGCTTCTGAGGCAGAAAAATATATGAAATACGAGATTAAATAAAGGAGAATATAGGAGAAAATGTCTTTTTCAGATAAATTATTGCAGCTAAAGAAGGAAGCCATGGAGGAGGCGGCTCCTCTTTTTGACCATATTGATGCTATAGCCGAGGCAAATACCTTGAAAGTGCTAGATGCCATGCGGGAGTGCCAGGTGTCTGAGGCTCATTTCAATACCACTTCCGGCTATGCCTATGATGATATTGGCCGCAGCAAGATTGAGGAGCTTTTTGCCAAGGTATTTGGGGCAGAGCGGGCTCTGGTAAGGACTAATTTTGTATCTGGCACTCATGCCCTTGCCACCGTGCTTTTTGGTATTCTTCGCCCAGGAGACAAGCTGGTTTCCTTGACAGGAGCACCTTATGATACCATGCAGACTGTTATTGGCTATGCCAATGCCAGCAAGGGGTCTCTCAAGGAGTTTGGCATTCTGTATGACGAGCTGGACATGATTGAGGGCAAGGTGGATATGGCTGGCATTGAGGGGAAGATTACCCCGGATACCAAGATGGTGCTGATCCAGCGTTCCCGTGGGTATTCTATGCGTAATCCTCTGACTCTGGATGAAATCCAGGCCATCTGTGACAAGGTTCATGCCGTAAAGCCTGATTGTGTTTGTTTCGTGGATAACTGCTATGGAGAATTTGTGGATACCAAGGAGCCGGTACAGGTGGGGGCAGATATTATGGCAGGCTCTCTTATCAAGAATCCTGGTGGTGGTGTGGCCCTGACTGGTGGTTATATTGCCGGGCGGAGTGATTTGGTGGAGCTGACTTCCTATAGGCTTACTGCTCCTGGCATGGGTGATGAGCTGGGGGCTTCCTTGGCCAACAACCGCATGATTTTCCAAGGATTTTTCCTGGCACCTCATGTGGTGGCACAGGCTATCAAGGGAGCAGTTTTTGCAGCAGCACTCTTTGCCAAGCTGGGCTATAAGACATTGCCACTGCCTACGGATATTCGTGGGGATATTATCCAGGCCATACAGCTGGATACGCCAGAGAAGCTTATTGCTTTTTGCCGAGGCATCCAGAAGTATTCACCAGTGGATTCCTTTGCTGCACCAGAGCCGTGGGATATGCCGGGCTACGCAGACAAAATCATCATGGCAGCAGGTACCTTTGTCCAAGGTGCCTCCATTGAGCTTAGTGCCGATGGCCCTTTGCGTGCTCCATACAATGTTTATCTTCAGGGAGGACTTACCTTTGAGCATGCCATTATTGGCATTATGGGAGCCGCCCAGGCTATTGAGGAGCTGGACAAAGCATAAAAGTGTATTTGAGATAATATTTATTTTTGCAGGAATGTGAAGTGCATTATGCACGGGAGAGTAGTGTATGAGCAGATTAAAGGTAGAGACCCCGGACCGGGTGCAGCTGACAGTAGAGAAGCTGTACAAGGATCTGGAGCGCCACATTATTGCATCACCACCAGGCTTGTGTCCGGTGGATTTGCAGCTGTCATTTTTGAAGGTTTGCCAGGCCCAGACCTGTGGCAAATGCGTACCATGCCGGATTGGACTTTTGCAGCTGCAGCATCTGCTGGAGGATGTCCTTAACGGCAAGGCTACTATGAAAACACTGGATTTGATTGAGAAAACAGCCAAGAATATTGAGGCAAGTGCTGACTGTGCTATTGGCTATGAGGCTGCCCATATGCTGGTAGCAGGCTTTGATGGTTTTCGGGAGGATTATGAGCATCATGTAAAGGAGGGCTGCTGCTCTGTTCATGCCCAGCATGCTGTGCCTTGTGTGGCTCTGTGCCCTGCCAAGGTGGATATTCCTGGTTATATTGCCCTGGTGGGTGAAAAGAGATACGCTGATGCTGTCCGCCTCATTCGCAAGGACAATCCGTTCCCTACTGCCTGTGCTATGATCTGCGAGCATCCTTGCGAGGCTAGGTGTCGTCGCAGCATGGTGGATGTGTCCATCAATATCCGCGGCTTGAAGCTTATGGCTGTGGATCAGGCTCATGCCAACACTGTGCCTGTACCGGAAAAATGTGAGAGCACCGGCAAAAAGGTAGCCATTATTGGTGGTGGCCCATCTGGTTTGTCTGCAGCATATTATTTGGAGCTTATGGGTCATCATGCGGTGGTCTTTGAAGAAAAGAAGCAGCTGGGGGGCATGCTGCGTTATGGTATTCCAAATTATCGCTTCCCACGGGAAAGGCTGGATGAGGATTTGCAGGTAATTCTCAGCACCGGCGTCGAGGTACATCTAAATACCCGCATTGGCGAGGAAGAAGGAGATATTACTCTGGAGAGCCTCAACAAGGAATACGATGCCATTTATATTGCCATTGGTGCCCACATCGACAAGAAAATAGGCATTGAGGGTGAGGAAGCTGATGGTGTTATTTCGGCCGTTGAGCTGCTGAAGCGAATTGGCGACGATGATATGCCAGATTACCGTGGCAAGAATGTAGTTGTCATCGGTGGCGGCAATGTGGCCATGGACTGCACCCGCTCTGCTATTCGTTTAGGTGCCAAGAAGGTAGGCATTGCCTATAGGCGGAGGCAGGAGGATATGACGGCTCTGCCAGAGGAAATCGAAGGGGCCATTGCTGAGGGAGCAGAGCTTTATGGCCTGAAATCCCCACACCATATTGAAGCTGATGAAAACGGCAAGGTGGTGGCTCTCTGGGTAGAGCCTCAGATTATCGGCCCTATTGATGCCTGGGGCAGGGCAAGGCCTATTCATGCAGATGTACCATTGATGCGGATTCCTTGTGATGTTATCATCGTAGCCATTGGCCAGGGCATTGACAGCAAGGCCTTTGAGGATGCAGGTATCAGCCTGAAGCGTGGTGCCATTGCGGCAGCTATGACCGGCGAGGTAGAAAATGCAGATGGCATTTTTGCCGGTGGTGACTGTGCTACCGGCCCGGCTACTGTTATCAAGGCTATTGCTGCCGGCAAGGTAGCTGCAGCCAATATTGATGAATATCTGGGCTACAAGCATATTATATCCTGTGATGTGCAGATTCCTGAGCCGGATTTGGCAGAAAAGCTGCCTTGCGGCAAGGTACAGCTGTCTGAGCATGAAGCCGGTATTCGCAAGCACAATTTCCAGCCAATGGAAATTTGCATGAGTGAGCAGGAGGCATGCCAGGAGGCTGGCCGATGCCTGCGCTGTGATAAATTTGGATTCTCTGCCCTGAAGGGAGGCCGCAGACTGAAATGGTAAATGTAAAAATTGATAATATCGACCTCTCTGTGGAGGAAGGCACTACCATATTGGAAGCTGCCAAAAAGCTGGGCATCTATATTCCTCATCTTTGCTATCTGAAGGGTATCAATGAAATTTCTGCCTGCAAGGTCTGCGTGGTGGAGATACAGGGAAAAAACAAGCTGGTAACAGCCTGTTCCACCCCTGTCAGTGATGGCATGGTGGTATTTACCAACTCTGCCAAGGTAAGAAGTGTCCGCAAGTCCAATGTGGAGCTGATTTTGTCTCAGCATGACTGCCTATGTGCTACCTGTGTACGTTCCGGCAACTGCCCATTGCAGACTTTGGCTGGACATTTGGGTATCTATGAGCTGCCTTTTGAACGTCATGTGACAGAACAGGCATGGGATCAGGACTTCCCTTTGATTAGGGATTCCAAGAAATGCATCAAATGCATGCGGTGCCTTCAGGTTTGCCGCAAGGTTCAGGGTTGTGATATCTGGGATGTGCAGAATACCGGTGCTTATACCAATATCAGCACCGTTGACAATGTGCCTATTTCCAAGACTAACTGCACTCTTTGCGGCCAGTGCATTACCCATTGTCCTACCGGTGCACTGAAGGAAAGAAATGACCTGCCAGCTATTTATGATATCCTGGCAGATCCCAACAAGGTTACCGTGGTGCAGATTGCTCCAGCAGTTCGTACAGCCTGGCTGGAACGTAAGGATATGGAGCCTGGTATTGATACTGAGGGCCGTTTAGTGGCAGCCCTAAAGCGTATTGGCTTTGACTATGTGCTGGATACAGTTTTTGCGGCAGATGTGACCATTATGGAAGAGGCTACAGAGCTTCTTAGTCGCCTGTCCACCAATAAGCGTATGCCGATGTTCACTTCCTGCTGTCCTGGCTGGGTATCTTATCTTACTAAGAATCATCCGGAAATGTTGCTGCTTTTGTCTACGGCCAAGAGTCCACAGCAGATTTTCGGTGCTCTGGTAAAGACATATTTTGCCCAGAAGACTGGCATTGCTCCAGAAAATATCTGCTCTATTTCTATTATGCCATGTGTTTCCAAAAAGCGGGAGGCAGCACTGGAATCCATGAAGGCCAGCGGCTATCAGGATGTGGACTATGTGCTGACTACAAGAGAAATGGTACGTTTGCTAAGGGCGGAGCATATTGACCCACGAGGGCTGAAGGAAATGCCATTTGATTCGCCTATCGGTGATGGTACTGGCGCTGGAGCTATCTTTGGCGTTACTGGCGGCGTTATGGAAGCAGCCCTTCGCACAGCCTATCATGCTGTAACTGGTGAGGAAGCGGAGGAAGATGCATTCAAGGATGTGCGGGACAATCGAGGGGATGGCAGGGATAATGCCATTAACCTTGGGGGCATACGCACCGCTAATTTTGACATTGCTGGCAGAACCCTGAAAACCTGTGTAGTCAGCGGCCTGAAAAATGCTGAGAGGGTTATCCGCAAGATACAGAAGGGTGAGGCTCAGTATGATTTCATAGAGGTTATGGCCTGCCCAGGCGGTTGCGTAGGTGGTGGTGGACAGCCAATCCACGAGGGTTGTGAGTTTGCACCTCAGCGGGGCCAACGCCTGTACAATCTGGACAAGAAGCGGAAGCTGCGCCGTTCCCATGAAAATCCTCATGTACAGCAGCTGTACAGGGAATTTTTGCAGAAGCCTCAAAGCGAAAAGGCAGAGAAGCTGCTACATAGCCAGCATGTATGGGAAAAGAATTACAGATAAGAAATATGGACATTTATTCTATGCTGTTGTAGAATAGAATGAAACTGAGATATAGGAGAGTTGCAATATGAGATCTGATATTGTCAAAAAGGGTGCCACCAGATGTGCCCATCGTTCTTTGTTCAATGCCATGGGCTTTGGCCCTGAGGATTTAAAAAAGCCATTGATTGGTATCTGTAATTCCTTTAACGAGGTTATTCCAGGCCATATCCATCTTAGGGAGATTACCGAGGCAGCCAAGCTGGGAGTTGCTGCAGCCGGTGGTACCCCAATGGAGTTCCCTGCTATTGGTGTTTGCGATGGTATCGCCATGGGACATACCGGCATGAAGTTCTCCCTGGCCAGCCGTGAGCTGATTGCTGATTCCATCGAGGCTGTAGCTACTGCTACCGGCTTTGACGGCTTGGTGCTGATTCCAAATTGTGACAAGGTTGTACCAGGCATGCTGATGGCTGCTGCTCGTCTGAACATTCCATGCGTAGTTGTCAGTGGTGGCCCAATGCTGCCAGGCCGTTACAATGGCCGGGACATCAGCGTAAGCCAGTCCTTTGAGGCTGCTGGCGAATATGCTGCTGGCAAGATTTCTGAGGCTGATATGACTGCTATTGAGGCTGTAGCCTGCCCAGGTTGCGGTTCCTGTGCCGGACTCTTTACAGCAAATACCATGAACTGCCTCACAGAGGCTCTGGGCATGGGGCTGCCTGGCAATGGTACTGTTCCAGCTGCCTATACTGGTGCACGCCGTCAGCTGGCCAAGCGTGCCGGACATGTTATCATGGACCTTATCGAAAAGGACATTAAACCTCGTGATATCCTCACGGAGGCTGCCTTTGAAAATGCTATTGCTGTAGATATGGGTATCGGCGGTTCCACCAATACTGTACTGCATCTTACTGCTATTGCCCATGAGGCAGGCATTGAGCTACCAGCTGCCAGATTTGACGAAATCAGCCGCAAGACTCCATATATTGCCAAGTTGAGTCCTGCCGGCACACATCATATGATTGACCTGAACGAGGCCGGGGGCATCAACGCCGTTATGAAGGAGCTGTCCAAGGCCGGAGCTATCCATACTGATGCCATGACCGTAGTAGGCACAGTAGAGGAAAAGATTGCCAATGCCCGCATTCTTCGTCCTGATGTAATCAAGACTGTGGAGGAGCCTTATCGCAAGGAAGGCGGTCTGGCTATCCTCTCCGGCAATTTGTGCCCAGAAAATGCCGTAGTAAAGGCATCCGCTGTAGCTGAGGATATGTTGGTATACAGCGGCAAGGCCAAGTGCTTTAGCTCTGAGGAGTCTGCTGTCAACGCCATTATGGCTGGTGACATCGTAGAGGGTGATGTAGTTGTCATCCGCTACGAGGGACCTAAGGGTGGCCCTGGCATGCAGGAAATGCTGAACCCTACAGCTGTTATTTCCGGTCGTGGCCTGAAGGTTGGTTTGATTACTGATGGCCGTTTCTCTGGTGCTAGCCGTGGTGCCTGCATCGGCCATGTATCTCCAGAGGCTATGGCAGGCGGCCCTATTGCCTTTATTGAGGATGGAGATATTATCGATATCGATATTCCAAATCGCAAGCTGGAACTCCGTGTCAGCGATGAGGAGCTGGCCAAGAGAAAGGCTGCCTGGGTAAAGCCTGAGCCAAAGATCAAGACTGGCTATCTGTCCCGCTATGCAAAGCTTACCACATCTGCCTCCAAGGGTGCTGTGGTAACTGCTGACTAATGAGGCACAGCTATGCATATTGTACTTATTGAGCCGGAGATTCCCGGCAATACAGGCAATATTGCCAGGCTTTGTGCCGCTACCGGCATAGAGCTGCATCTGGTAAAGCCCTTGGGATTTTCCATTGATGACAAGCATCTAAAAAGGGCTGGACTGGACTATTGGCATTTGGTAAAGGTTCATGTCCATGAAAATTTTGCCGAGGTACAGGAGCAGTATAAGGGGCATAAATTCCATTACTGCTCTACCAAGGCTCCAAGGGCCCATTCAGAGACAACCTTTGGTATGGAGGATTTGCTGGTTTTTGGCAAGGAAACTGCGGGAATACCGGAGGATATCCTAAAGGCAAATTGGGAGCATTGCATCCGCATACCTATGATTGAGGGAGCACGGTCCTTGAATCTTTCCAATTCTGCAGCCATTGTGGCATACGAGGCCATGCGGCAGTTGGATTATGCCAATCTCCAGCAGATAGGGCCTGGAACCCGTACCTAATGTTGGGATTTAGGTTATTTTAGAAATATATTATGGCAGCCGGGAGATTTTATGACTCTTGGTTGCATATATGAAATTTTAGAAGTTATTTTAGGAGGAATTTGCCTTGAGCAAGATTTTTGTTACTGGTCACAAGAACCCTGATACTGATTCTATCTGTTCTGCCCTGAGCTATGCTGCCCTGAAGCAGGGACAGGGTGTAGACGCTGTTGCTGTACGTCTGGGTGAGGTAAACAAGGAGACCCAGTATGCACTGGATTATTTCCAGGTAGAGGCTCCTGAGCTGATCGCAGCTGTTGAGGAGAAGCAGCCAGTTATCCTGGTAGATCACAATGAGCCAGCCCAGTCTGTTGATGGTTTGGAGAAGGCTGACCTGCAGGAGATTGTGGATCATCATCGTTTGGGTGGCCTGAACACTGCTAACCCTATTTTCGTGCACACTGAGGCAGTAGGCTGCACCGCTACTATTATTGCCAAGATGTTCACCGTCAAGAAGGTAGAAATGTCAAAGAAGATTGCCGGCCTGCTCTTGTCCGCCATTATTTCTGACACTGTTCTCTTCAAGTCCCCAACCTGCACTGAGCATGACAAGGAAGCTGCTGAGATGCTGGCTGCTGCTGCCGGTGTTGACCTGAAGGAATACGGCATGGCTATGCTGAAGGCTGGTGCAGATCTGGGTGATTTGACTCCTGCCCAGATTGCCAAGACTGACTCCAAGCCATTCTCCTTTGGTGAGTACAAGGCTATTGTCAGCCAGATTTCCGTTATGGATACTGCTGATATCCTGGCCAAGAAGGCTGAGCTTACTGCTGCCATGAAAGAGCTTTGCGAGGCAGAGGGCTACAATCTGGCTCTGCTGATGGTTACTGACATTATGGAAGAGTCCACTGAGCTGGTATTTGTTGGCGAGCCAAAGCAGCTTATTGCTGAGGCCTTCGGCAAGGATGCTTCCGGGGATTCCATCTACCTGCCAGGGGTAATGTCCCGCAAGAAGCAGATCGTGCCACAGCTCACTGAGGCTGCAGCCAAGCTGTAATATACGCTATAAAGGCATATATGTGAAACAAGGATATCCTTCCGCTTTTCTAATGAAAGTGGGAGGGTATCTTTTTGTTTTCTTTCTAATGTATTGAATGAAACCTCCATGATGACAAATGAAATATCATTTGCCTTGAAATAATCTAGGGGTTATAATATTGTATAGTAAGTTCTAATTGATATACTCATTTGGAGGAATAAGTTTTGGATATATTTGCAGGTTTGAATCAGGCTCAGCAGGAGGCAGTGGCATGTCTGGAGGGGCCTCTTTTGATTATGGCGGGGGCAGGCTCCGGCAAGACCAGGGTACTGACCCATCGTATTGCCAATCTGCTGGCCCATGGGGTGGCACCATATAGCATATTGGCCATTACCTTTACCAACAAGGCAGCGGCAGAGATGCGGGAGCGTGTGGAGAATATGATTGGCCCAGATGCCAAGGATATCTGGCTCAGCACCTTCCATTCCTTTTGTGCCAGGTTCCTGCGGCGGGAGATTGAGGCCACAGGCCTGTACAAAAGCAATTTTGTCATTTATGATAGCGGTGATTCCCAGACTGTGGTAAAGAAGGCCATAAGGGAGCTGAATCTGGATGAAAAGCAGTATGCTCCTAGCGGCATCCGCAATGCAATTTCCAATGCCAAGAATCAGATGCTGGGGCCTACGGCTTTTGAATCTCAGGCCCGTGATTTTTATCAGAAGAAGGTAGCGGAGGTATATAAGAAATACCAGGCAGTGCTGAGGGAAAACAATGCCTTGGACTTTGATGACCTGCTGCTGGTGGCAGTTTCTCTTTTGCAGGAAAATCAGGAAATCCGGGAAAGGTATCAGCGGAGGTTTCAGTATGTACTGGTGGACGAGTACCAGGATACCAATGGAGCCCAGTACCAGCTGACTACCCTTTTGGCTGGGGGCTACCGCAATCTCTGCGTAGTAGGTGATGCGGATCAGTCCATTTATGGCTGGCGTGGTGCGGATATCAGCAATATCATGAACTTTGAGCAGGATTATCCTGATGCCAGGACCATTATGCTGGTACAGAATTATCGTTCAACCCAGAATATCCTGGCAGCGGCCAATGCCGTTATTGAAAATAACCCCCATCGCAAGCCAAAGGAGCTGTGGACGGAAAATCCACGGGGAGAGAAGATTACTACGTATCTGGCTTCCGATGAGCGGGATGAGGCCAAGTTCATTGCAGACAGTATCAGCAAGCAGCGAGATATCTATAAGGCTTCTTACAGTGATATAGCCATTCTCTATAGAACCAATGCCCAGTCACGTGTACTGGAGGATACCTTTATGCGATTGGGCCTGCCATATACCATGGTAGGCGGGCTGAAATTCTACGATCGTATGGAAATCAAGGATCTGACAGCATATTTGCGAGTGTTGTACAATCCAATGGATTCTGTGAGCCTTCTGAGGATTGTCAATGTGCCAAAGCGGGGGCTGGGACAATCCACTATTGACAAGTTGGCTGTCTATGCCGTGGAAAACGACCTAAGCATTTTTGAGGTAATTGCCAATGAGGAACTGTTGAATCAGGTGCCGGGGTTGACTGCCCGCAGCAAAAATCCTCTGAAGAAATTTGCGGAGCTTTTATTTCACCTAATGGATCGTATGGACAAGCTAGCAGTGTCGGATTTGATTAGTGAAATTATTGATGCTACCGGCTATGTAGAAGCTTTGAAAAACGACAAAGCAGAAAAGAAGATAGAAAATGAGTCCCGTATAGAAAATATCCAGGAATTTGTAGGCGTGGCCAGGGATTTTGAAAAGGAAGAGGAAGAAGAGCCAAATCTTGAAAACTTCCTGAGCCGTATGGCATTGCTGTCTGATCTGGACAATGCTGAAGAAGGTGATGACAAGGTTACCCTTATGACCTTCCATTCTGCTAAGGGCCTGGAATTTCCTGTGGTTTTTATGGCTGGTATGGAGGAGGGAATGTTCCCTCATAGCCGTACCCTTATGGAACCAGAGGAAATGGAGGAGGAACGCCGTACCTGCTATGTAGGCATTACCCGTGCCCAGCGGAAGCTATATATGACCTACGCCGGTATGCGTACTATCTACGGTAGAAGCAATGTATATGATCCATCCAGATTCCTGGCAGAAATACCTGCGGAATTGAAGGAAGAACTGGCTTTTCGACGTCAGGGCCTGCCAAGTAGCTTTATGGGCTTTGGGGGAGATGTTGATGGCTATGAAAATAATTATAGTCACGGTGATGGAAGTAATAGAAGATTTGGGGGCAGCTTCGGCTATGGTGGCTTTAGCAGGGGAAATAGCGGCTTTGCACCAAAGAATTCTCCTGCAGCCGGTGTGCAGCCGAGTCGCAATACCAGCTTTAGCCCAGGTTTTGGCAATACCAAGCCTGCACCTAAGGGACAACCTATGTCTGGCTTGGAGGCTCTTTCTGCCTTGAAAAATGTCAATCCATCTCTGGCAGGGGCTGTGAAAATGGGGGCAAAGACTCTGAACCGACCGGATATGAGCATAAAATGGAAAACCGGAGATAAGGCAGCTCATTCCAAATGGGGCACAGGTACCGTAGTTGGCGTATCTGGCTCTGGTGAGGAAACGGAAATCCAGATTAATTTCCCTGGCATAGGGCTAAAGAAGCTGATGCAAAAATACGCACCACTAAAGAAAGTCTGAACTGAAAGGTTGGCTATATGGATATCAAGGAAGTAAAGAAGAAATTAAATCGTCTTCGCAAGGAAATCCGGCATCATAACAACTGCTACTACAACAATGATGCTCCGGAGATTAGCGATTATGAATATGACCAGCTGATGCTGCAGCTAAAGAAGCTGGAGGGAGAATATCCTGAGCTGATTACGAAAACATCCCCTACCCAGATGGTAGGTGGCAATGCCCGCCGGGAAGCCGGTGTACTGGTAGCCCATGATGTACCTATGCTGTCCTTGCAGGATGTTTTCTCCAAGGAAGAGGTAGCTGAATTTGTTGCCTCTTCCCAGGCAAAGCTGGACAATCCAGAATTTGTCGTAGAGGAAAAGATTGACGGACTTTCCCTAGCCCTGAGATATAGGAATGGTGTGCTGGAACAGGCCATTACCAGAGGAGATGGCATCTTACAGGGTGAAGATGTAACGGAAAACGCCAGGGTTATCAAGGATATCAAGCAGAAGCTGAAGGAAAGCCTGCCATATTTTGAAATCCGCGGCGAGGTTTATATGAGCCGGGAAGCCTTTGAGCAGGTAAATCAGCGACAGGAACTGCTGGGACTGAAAGCATTTGCCAATCCAAGAAACTGTGCAGCAGGCACCCTGAGGCAGCTAGATAGCAGGATTACCAAGGAAAGGCAGCTTTCCATGTTTGTCTTTAATCTGCAAACGTTTTCTGGCAGGGAATTTGCTTCTCATACTGAAGCCTATGAATTTATGAAGAAGCAGGGTATCAAGGTCATACATAATTACAAGGTGTGCCGTACAGCAGAGGAAGTAATGGAGGCCATTGATACTATTGGTGCTTCTCGTGGAGAACTGCCTTACGATATTGACGGAGCGGTAGTGAAACTAAATAGCTTCGCCCAACGTCAGCAGTTAGGTGAAACCTCCAAAGTTCCTAGATGGGCTGTGGCCTATAAGTATCCACCGGAAGAAAAGGAAACCAGGCTTTTGGATATTGAATTGTCTGTAGGCAGAACCGGGCGGATTACCCCTACGGCGGTATTTGAGCCGGTGCAGCTGTGTGGTACCAAGGTGGAAAGGGCAACCTTGCACAATCAGGATTTTATTGATGATTTGGATATACGCATTGGAGATATTATCAAGGTGTTTAAATCCGGGGAGATTATCCCAAAGGTAAGGTCTGTGTGCAAGGATAAGCGTCCTGAAGGTGCCCTGCCATTCTTGATTGGGGATATCTGCCCTGCCTGCGGCCATAAGGCAATACGGGAGGAGAACAGTGCAGATATCAAATGCACCAATCCATCCTGCCCAGCTCAGCTAGAAAGCCATATCATTAATTTTGTAGGCCGTGATGCCATGGATATCAAGGGCATGGGTGAGCAGAATATCCGCAGCCTTATAGAAAATGGCTATATTCATGATATTGCTGATATCTTTGGCTTGTCTACTAAGCGTGATGGGCTGATTGCCAATGGTGTGGTAGGCAAGGAGAAAAATACGGACAAGGTGTTGCAGGCTATTGAAAAGGCTAAGGATAATGAGCCCCAAAGGCTGGTGGCAGGACTAGGAATTTCCGGCGTAGGCAAGGCTGCCGCCAGGGAGCTGATGCTGCATTTTAAGTCTATAGATGCCTTGGCAGAGGCAGATGTAGACAGTATTTGCCTGGTAAATGACATGGGAGAGATTACCAGCCGGGCGGTATATGAATACTTCCGGGATCCGGTAAATCAGAACATTCTCCAGCGGCTGAAGGCCTATGGCGTAAATATGGAGCTTGCGGATAGCGGCATTGTGGATGATGTACTAGCTGGGAAAACTGTGGTAGTAACAGGAACTCTTCCTAATCTTAGCCGCAATGATGCAAAAGCCATGATTGAAGCCCACGGAGGCAAGGCAGCAGGATCCGTGTCCAAGAAAACAGATTATGTACTGGCTGGGGAAGCGGCAGGCAGCAAGCTAGCCAAGGCCCAGGAGCTAGGCATAACTATCATAGATGAAAATGAATTTTTGCAGATGATTGGCGGAAAGGGAGAATAAGATGAGCAAGATTCTTGTAATGCATGGTCCAAACCTGAATATGCTTGGTACTAGGGAGCCAGAAATCTACGGCAGCACCACCATGCAGGATATTAACGATATGTTGGCAGAACAGGCAGCTACAGAAGGTGTAGAAACGGAATTTTATCAGTCCAACTATGAAGGGGGGCTCATTGATGAAATCCAGCAGGCCAAGGCAAAGGGCGTTGATTTTATCATCCTCAATGCGGGAGCCTTTACCCATTACAGCATTGCCCTGCGGGATGCCATTGCCTCTGTGGATGTACCTGTAATTGAGGTACATATTTCCAATGTCCATACTCGGGAGGAATTTCGTCATAAATCTGTAATCGCTCCGGTAGTTATGGGACAGATTTTGGGCTTTGGGGTGGACAGCTACAGTGCTGCCATGTTTGCAGCCATCAGGAAAATCAAGGCAGGATCTAAGAAGTAAGGCAGGGATATGCTATGTACAAGGAAAGATTAAGGCATTTGCGGGATTTTCTTCGGGAGCAGGGTCTGGACAGCGTTGTTATCAGCAAGCTGGAGAATCTTCACTATTTCAGCGGCTTTACTGGGGATGACACCATGCTGCTCATTGGCATGGACAGTGCCCAGCTGGTAACGGATTTTCGCTATATAGAGCAGGCAGAAAGCCAGTCATCGGACTTTAAAATTTGCAAGCAGGAAAAAGGACTTCTGCGGCGGGTGGCAGAGCTGATTAACGAAAATGGTTTTCAGCATACAGGCTTTGAAGGTAGCAATCTTTGCTTTGACTGGCATGGGAAGATTGTCGGTATGTTGGAGCATTGTGATTTCAATAAGTCCATTTCCTTAGATGCTTTGCGTCAGATAAAATCTGCTGAGGAATTGGAGCTTATCCGCAAGGCCATGTCCATTGGTGATGAAGCCTTTGATTATATTCTCACCTATATCCGTCCCGGCATATCAGAAAATGATGTGGCTGCTGCCCTGGAAAATGTCATGCGGCAGAAAGGCTCCCAGTGTCCTTCCTTTACCACGATAGTAGCTTCAGGAAAAAGAGGTAGCCTTCCTCATGGAACTGCTACAGAAAAGTTGATTAATCTTGGAGAATTTGTTACAATGGACTATGGTGCTGTATATAGGGGCTATCATTCTGATATGACTCGTACCATTTGTGTAGGCCGCGCCGACGAAAAACAGCGTGAAATATACAATACAGTGCTAAAGGCTCAGAAGCTGGGTGTATCTTTGGTAAAACCAGGGGCTTCCGGCAAGGAAGTGGATGGGGCAGTTCGGCAGCTATTCAAGGAAGCAGGCTATGACAAGTATTTCGGACATGGTCTGGGGCATAGCGTAGGATTGGAAATCCACGAGGAACCAAGGCTTTCTCCTTCCAGCACCTGTGAGTCGCTAGAGGAAAATATGCTGGTAACAGTAGAGCCTGGTATTTATATTCCTGATTGGGGTGGTATCCGCATAGAGGATACAGTGGCGGTCAATGCTGGCGGCTGCGAGATTCTCACCCATAGCCCTAAGGAGTTAATTGAACTGTGTATCTGATACGCAGAAATTAAACTGTATATTATTTTTTGGAGGTTTTTATTTATGATTACAAGTACCGATTTCCGCACTGGCCTGACTATTGAGATTGACAACGGCGTATGGCAGGTTGTTGAGTTCCAGCATGTAAAGCCAGGTAAGGGTGCAGCTTTTGTTCGTACCAAGATTAAGAATGTTGAGACCGGCGCTGTTGTTGAGCGTACCTTCAACCCTAACGAGAAGATGCCTGCAGCTCATCTGGAGACTGCACGTATGGCATTCCTCTATGAGGCTGATGGCATGTACACCTTCATGGACAATGAGACCTATGAGCAGATGGAGCTGAACAAGGAGCAGCTTGGTGATGCTCTGAACTATCTGAAGGAGAATATGGAAGTTGCTATCCAGTCCTTCAAGGGCCGTGTTATTGGCATTACCCTGCCAAACTCCGTAGATCTGGCTGTTACCGAGTGCGAGCCTGGTGTAAAGGGCAACACCGCTACTGGTGCTACCAAGATGGCTACCTTGGAGACTGGCTATACTGTAAAGGTTCCTCTCTTCATTAACGAGGGTGATGTTCTTCGCATCGACACCCGTACCGGCAACTATATCGAGCGTGCCTAATCAGGCTGCATGAGCGGTCTGGTATAAGGGCTGCTTCACAGACTGAACTTTGAAAAATTGATACTGCACTAAAAAGGGATTACTGTTTTTGGGGCAGGGTCCCTTTTTTCATACAATTTATGCAAAAGACTTGAATAAAGTTTATATGTTTGGTAGAATGTAGTTATACGAGCAAAAAGCTCATGATACAAAAGGAGGTTTTTTCTATGGCAAACGAAAACATTAAACTGGATGAGGGCCTAGGCTCTGTACGTATTGCAGATGAGGTCGTAAGCATTATTGCCGGCATGGCAGCTACTGAGGTTGATGGCATTGCAGGTATGAGCGGTGGACTTGTAGGCGGCATTGCTGAAATCCTGGGTAAGAAGAACCTGGCTAAGGGTGTCAAGGTTGAGGTTGGTGAGACTGAGGCCGCTGTAGATCTGTATATTATTGTAAAATTCGGTATTCGTATTCCTGATGTAGCTCTTAATGTACAGGAGAAGGTAAAGAATGCCATTGAAACCATGACCGGCCTTTCTGTAGTAGAGGTAAATGTCCATGTACAGGGCGTTGGCTTCCCTGAAACCGAGGCCAAAGAGGAAGAAGTTCGTGTACGCTAAATAAAAAGGGTGCTTCGTGATGGGAATTTTTAACAGATGCCTGTTATTTGTGTACACCCTGTTTTTCGGATTAGTAAGTGCAGGTGTAGTGGCCCTATGCCTGCATTTAATTCCGGACAGGGTTCTTTTGAATGAATATGAGTATTGCATGAGCCAGTGGCAAACTGGTGCAGTAGCCGGTGTATTATTATTGGTCAGCCTCCATCTGTTGCTTTGCTGCTTTGACCGCAGTAAAAGCAGAGAAGTTCATGCCAAGGAGCTGCTGGTGCTACACGGAGAAACCGGACAGGTGAATGTGTCCCTGTCGGCTATCCGCAATATGTCTGAAGCCATGGCAGCCAATGTCCGTGGCGTACGTCAGGCCAAGGTAGCCACTGTGGTGGAGCACCGCAAGGATCAGGGGGATTTCCTGAAACTGTCCTTGAAGTTGGAGGTAGGACAGGAGAGAAATCTCCAGGAACTTTCCGATGATGTGAGGCAGACATTGTCAGCCTATCTGGTGCAGACAGCCGGCATAAATGATGTGGATATTGATATTTCTGTTCAGACCATTGCCAGTGGTGTTTCTGTGAAGAAACGCCGTATTAGATGATGGGCGGTGATTTGACTTATGAAGGAAAATATCAAGTTGATGGTAGAGAAGCTATGGCAGGATCATCCAGGCAAGTGTGCCTGCACCTTGGCAGGAGTGCTACTGGGGATATGTATTCTGATCTTTGGCTTTTGGAATATGCTGTTCGTCCTTTTGCTGGGAGGCATTGGGCTTTTTGTTGGTGTCAATGTGGACCGGGAGGGCAATACCTGGCAGAATATCAAGGATTGTGTGCCGAAGGATATTCACAGATTGAGATAGGAAATAAAGAGAATGCAGTGGTATTCTTCTTTAAATATTGTGGTTTGAATTTTTTGGACGAGAGAAAGAGGAATTGAATTTATGAGTAGACGACAGGCTAGGGAGCTGGCTCTCCAGGCTTTGTTTCAGCTTGACCTTAATCCAGCCGATAACGTAGAGAATGCTGGGGAGGCTTATGAGGCGGCCATTCAGGCTGCGGCAGATGAGCTGGATGGCGGCATAGGCACTCGTGACAAGGAGTTTGTAGAGGATTTGGTAAAGGGTACCATGGACAACCATGGGGAAATTGATGCCATTGTCAGCTCCTGTGCCAAGGATTGGAGTATTGACCGCATGGCCGGGGTGGACAGAAATATTGCCCGCATGGCCGTATATGAGCTAAAGTTCCGGAAGGAGGAGCTTACTGCCAATATCGTTATTAACGAGGCTGTAGAGCTGGCCAAGAAATATGGTACTGATGATTCCAGTCGCTTTATCAACGGACTTTTGGCAGCAGTGCTGGGAAAGTGATTTTGTAGGATTTATGGTTGAATGGAGGCAGGGAAATGGCACATGTGGTTACAGTAGGGGAGCTTAGCAAATATCTGGCCAATCTTATTGCCGGTGACAGTGCCCTGCGGAACCTGGGTGTAAAAGGTGAAATTTCCAATTTCAAGCAGTATAGCTCAGGACATTGCTACTTCAACCTAAAGGATAAGGATGGTATAATTCCCTGTGTTATGTTCAGGGGAAATGCCCAGCGACTGAGATTTCGGCCAGAGGATGGCATGCAGGTCATTGCTTCAGGCTCGGTGAATGTATATACTGAGGGTGGCAAATATCAGCTTTATGTCAACGCCATGGTGCCTGATGGCGTGGGAGATCTGGCCATGGCCTTTGAACAGCTGAAGCAGAAGCTGGCAGCTGAGGGACTTTTTGACGATTTCCACAAGCAGCCTTTGCCTATGTATCCCAAGAAAATCGGCATTGTTACCTCACCAACAGGTGCGGTGCTAAGGGATATCTACCGGGTATCTAAAAGGCGTTTTCCTGCCATACAGTTAGTTCTAAAGCCAGTTCAGGTACAGGGCAAGGGAGCTGCGGAGCAGATTGCAGCAGCCATAAATTTTTTCAATGCAAAATATCCTGTGGATGTTTTAATTGTAGGCCGTGGCGGTGGCTCTCTGGAGGATCTGTGGGCCTTTAATGAGGAAGTAGTAGTCAGATCTATATATAATTCCAAGATACCTGTAATTTCTGCCGTGGGACATGAAACAGACTTTACCCTGGCAGACTTTGCGGCAGACCGCAGGGCTGCTACCCCGTCCCAGGCAGCAGAATTTGCAGTGCGGGATGCTGGAGAAATCCGTGGTCAGATTGAGGGACTGCAGAAAAGGCTTTACGCCCTGGCAAAGTATCAACTGGACATCAGGGAAAGCCGGTTGCAAAGCATCATGACCAGGCCTGTAATGCTAGACCCAGCTATAATGCTGGCTCAGCGGCAGCAGAAAACGGATTTGCTGCTGGAACGGCTGAAACGTTGCACTAATAATCTTATGGGACAAAAAAAGCAGCATTTGCTTCATCTCATGGACAAGCTGGAGTTGGTAAATCCCATGGGAGTTTTGCGGCGGGGCTATGGCATGGTCCGAAACGATAAGGAAAAGGTCATCAGCAGCATCAGCCAGGTGGCGCCAGGAGATAAGCTGACGGTGGCTTTGCAGGATGGCAAAATCATTGCCATAGCAGATAAAATAGAGGAGGTATAGATATGCCAAGAAAAAAAGCGGCTTCTTTTGAGGAAAATCTTATGGAGCTGGAAAATATTGTTGCCAGGTTGGAGGGGGGCGAATCCGGCCTGGAGGAAATCATGGCAGACTATACCCAGGGCATGAAGCTGGCAAAGACATGTATGGAGGCTTTGCAAAAGGCAGAAAAGCAGCTGGATGTGTTGCTGCAGGAAGAAGCCGATGGCAGCGTAATTGAGAATCAGCTGGTAATAGAGGGGGAGCAGTAATGGATAAGACGCAATGGAAAGAACGCATAGGAATGATTGAGAATGCATTGGTGCAGGAACTGGGAAAGGAACAGGCACTGGTGCCAGAATTGGCGGACTCCATGGAATACAGCCTTACTGCTGGTGGTAAGAGACTTAGGCCAATCCTGCTGATGGCTGCTGCAGATGCAGTAGGTGCCAAAGGGACAGATTTTGTTCAGGCAGCCTGTGGCATAGAGATGATTCATACATATTCCTTGATTCACGATGATTTGCCTGCTATGGATAATGATGATTACCGCCGTGGCAAGCTGACCAACCACAAGGTATATGGCGAGGCTATGGCTATTCTGGCAGGAGATGCCCTTTTGACCCAGGCCTTTGAGGTAATACTGCGACAGAAAAATGCTGCTCCAGAGATTTTGCTGCAGGTCATCAATGAAATGAGCATTGCTGCCGGGCCTAATGGCATGGTTGGCGGACAGGTTATTGATATGCTATCTGAGGGAAAGCGGATTTCTATGGAGGAATTGCGCAAGATGCACATGGGTAAAACTGGAGCATTGTTCAGGGCTGCTATTCGCAGCGGTGCTATCCTTGCTGGTGCAACAGAGGAACAGTTATCTGCTCTTACTACCTACGCAGACAGATTTGGACTGGCCTTCCAGATTACAGATGATATTTTAGATGTAGTAGGTGACGAAGCTGTTATCGGCAAACCTGTAGGTAGCGATGAACGGAACAACAAGTCTACCTATGTTACCCTGACCTCTTTGGAGGAAGCCCGTCGTTTAGCAACAGATACAGTAAAGGAAGCAGTTGAGGCACTGGCTATATTCGGTGATAAGGCGAAGTTCCTGAGAGAGTTGGTAGAGATGCTTTTGGAGAGAAATAAGTAAAAGGGGAGAGCTTTTTGGAACAGGTATTGGATAGAATAAAAAGACCTGGTGATATACAGCGGCTGTCCTTGGCAAATCTTCATGTCTTGTCTGCTGAACTGAGACGGATGATTATTGACACCTGTGCCAGCAATGGGGGGCATTTGGCTCCTAGCCTGGGTACGGTGGATTTGACTTTAGCCTTGTATAGTGTTTTCAATCCAGAAAATGACCGCATTATCTGGGATGTAGGACATCAAGCCTATGCCCACAAAATTCTTACAGGCCGTAAGGATAATTTTAGCACCTTGCGTAAATACAAGGGAATTACTGGATTTCCTAAAAGGGCTGAATCAGATTGTGATGCCTTTGGTGTAGGCCATGCCAGTACATCAATTTCTGCGGCAGTGGGCATGTCCATTGTCAGGGATTTGGAAGGCAAGAACTACAATGTTATTGCTGTTATTGGCGATGGTGCCATGACTGGTGGCGAGGCCTTTGAAGCCATGAATTATGCTGGATCATCAGGCCGGAGGCTGGTGGTTATCCTAAACGATAATGAAATGTCCATTGACAAGAACGTTGGAGCCTTGGCACAGTATCTGACCCGTATCAAGCTAGCTCCTCAGTATGCACGGGCAAAAAAGGATATTGAAGGCTTTCTGAAGAATATTCCACATATTGGTGATACGGTCTTTAAAACGGCTGAATGCCTCAAGGAAGGGGTAAAAGTTGCCATTAACAATGGCTCTTGGTTTGAATCCCTGGGATTTACCTTCCTGGGAACCTTGGACGGCCATGACATTGGCGGAATGCAGGAGGTTTTCCGCCAGGTGGGCAGGATAGAAGGCCCAGTTCTGATTCATGTTCGCACTAGAAAGGGCAAGGGCTATTTGCCGGCAGAGGAAAATCCAAATAAATTCCATGGAATTAGCCGTTTCAACAAGGCAACAGGAGAGGTTATCAAAAATCCTGACGCGCCACCATCATATACGGATATTTTTAGCCGTACCATGGTAGAACTGGGCTATGAGGATAATAGCATTGTGGCAATTACCGCTGCTATGCCTACTGGTACTGGCCTAAAGGCTTTTGCGGGACAGTTTCCAGATAGGTTCTTTGATGTAGGCATTGCCGAAGAGCATGCCGTAACCATGGCTGCCGGTATGGCAGCTGCGGGAGCACATCCTATGGTGGCGTTGTATTCTACCTTTGCCCAGCGGGGCTATGATCAGATCGTTCATGATGTATGCCTGCAGAACCTGCCTGTAACCTTATGCTTGGACAGAGGCGGGCTGGTAGGAGCAGATGGTCCTACACATCACGGTGTCTTTGACTATTCCTATCTAAGGCATATTCCTAATATGGTAGTAATGGCACCTAAGGATGAGAACGAGCTGCGGAATATGCTTTATACAGCATCCAAGTATGACGGCCCTACGGCGGTACGCTATCCTAGAGGCTCTGCTACAGGAGCACCCCTTGAGGCTGAATTCCAGCAGATGGAAATAGGCAAGGGCGAAATCCTTTCAGGCGATGGCAGCGGCGTAGTTTTATTGGCTGTAGGCAGCATGGTAAAGCAGTCAGTGGAGGCAGCCAGTATCCTGAATATGGCAAATATTAGGACAACTGTGGTCAATATGAGATTTATCAAGCCACTTGACACTGAGCTGTTGGATAAGATACTTTCCCATGAACCACAGCTGTTGGTTACCTTAGAGGAAAATGCCCTGGCCGGGGGATTTGGTTCCGGTGTGTTGGAATATTTAGCGGATAATGGTATCCAAAAGCCGGTATTGCGTTTTGGTATTAAGGATGAATTTATAGAGCAGGGATCCTGCCCTGAGCTTTTGGAGCTATGCGGTTTGCTGCCACAGCAGATTGCAGATAAAATTGTGGAAAAATTGGTGGTATGAACTAATGGCAAAGGAAAGACTTGATGCCCTGCTGGTAAAGCGAAATCTGGTGCAAAGCCGGGAACGGGCAAAGACCACCATCATGGCCGGACTGGTGCTGGTGGATGGGCAGAAAATAGATAAGGCAGGCACCATGGTGAAGCCTGAGGCAGAGATTCGGGTATTAGGTAACAATCTGCCATATGTGAGCCGTGGTGGCCTGAAACTGGAAAAGGCCATTAAGGAATTTGGTGTTTCTCTGAAAGGAAAGGTTGCAGCTGACATTGGTGCTTCCACTGGAGGATTTACGGACTGTATGCTGCAAAACGGCGCGGTAAAGGTTTTTGCCATTGATGTAGGATATGGCCAGCTGGCCTGGAGCCTCCGCACCGATGAGCGGGTGGTGAACATGGAGCGGACCAACGTCCGCAATGTTACCCCAGAGCAGTTAGGACAGCCGGTAGATCTGGCGTCCATTGATGTTGCCTTTATTTCTTTGGAAAAGGTTCTGCCGGCAGTGAAAGAAATGCTGCAGCCTAAGGGAGAAATAGTGGCCTTAATTAAGCCACAGTTTGAGGCAGGCCGGGAAAAGGTAGGCAAGAAGGGCGTTGTCCGTGATGCCAAGGTTCATGAGGAAGTTATCTTCAGAATTGTGGCATGGGTGCGGCAGATGGAGCTGGTGCCAAAGGCATTAACCTACTCCCCTGTAAAAGGCCCTGAGGGAAATATCGAATATCTTATTTGGTTAAGCAAGGATCAAGACGAGCAGGATATGGTGACGGATGAGCTGGTGCTGGAAACAGTCAAGGCAGCTCATGGAGTATTGGACAAATGAAAACCATAGCAGTGTTTCCCAATATTGACAAAATTGAATCTGCCGGAGTCCTGGAGAGGATTGTGACATTCTTTGCAGATAAGGATGTCAGGCTGGTAATGCGGGATGCAACCGCCAAGCATTTCGGCTATCCTCAATATGGGGTGGATTCTATATCCCAGCAGCAGATTGACATTGCCCTGACCATCGGCGGCGATGGCACTTTGCTGGGAGTATGCCGTAGGTTGTATAGTCAGGATATTCCTTGTTGCGGCATCAATATAGGCAATGTAGGTTTTTTGGCAGATATTGAGGTACCGGAGCTGGAAAGCAGGTTGCAGAAGCTACTGGAGGATAAGTATTATATAGAGGAACGGACGGTTATTTCTGCGTCCCAGTATAGATACGGCGGGGAGAAGAGATTCCTAGGCCACGCCCTGAATGATATGGTTATCAGCAAGGGTGGGGTGTCTAGAATGCTTCACCTTGGGGTCAGCGTGGCAGGCTGCCGTTTGACGGACTACAAGGCCGATGGGGTTATTGTATCCACAGCCACCGGCTCTACGGCCTATTCTTTGTCTGCAGGAGGGCCTATTGTGAATCCGGCGGTTAAAGCATTGCTGATTACCCCGATTTGTCCACACACCTTGGAGGCAAGGCCAATGGTTATCTCTGATGAGGACAATGTGCGGATTCATATTGCGGCTGTGCATCAGGATATCCAGATTACCTTGGATGGCCAGGAAAGCTATCCCTTGGTGCCTGGAGATGAGATAACCGTGCGGAAGGCCAAGAACTCTGCCAGGATTATCAAGTTTCAGGACAGGAACTATTATTATACTTTGAAAAATAAATTGTGGGGCAATCTTTGAGATTGGTGAGGTGAAAACTTTTGAAGAACTATCGACAGGCAAAAATCAAGGCGATTATCGAAGCTCAAATCATTGAAACCCAGGAAGATTTGGCAGCTGCTCTGAGGGAACAGAAAATAGAAGTTACTCAGGCTACTGTTTCCAGGGATATTAAGGAGCTGCACCTGGTAAAGATTCCTTATGGGCATGGTAAATACCGCTATTCCTATCCATTGGATTTCAAGCAGGTTCATTCTGAGTCCAAGATGCAGAAAATTTTTCAGGATGTGGTAAGCAGAGTAGATGCCAGTGAAAATATCGTGGTTATCAAGACCCATCCCGGTGCAGGAGGAACTGTAGCCTTTGCCCTGGATAATGCCCAGTGGCCGGAGATTCTTGGTACAGTGGCAGGAGATGATACTGTGCTGGCGATAGCAAAGCAAAAGGAGCTTTCCAAGGATATTGTAAATCGTTTGCGTAATATGATAACGGGACATTTGACCGAATAGAGGATTGTTATGCTGAATACATTGACTGTCTGGAATTTTGCTCTTTTGGAGCATATCCAGATTGAATTTGATAAAGGATTGAATATCCTTACTGGTGAAACCGGTGCCGGCAAGTCAATTTTGATTGATGCACTGGGAGCCATGTTGGGAAACCGCCTTTCCACGGATATGATCCGCAACGGCTGTGACTGGATGCGGGTGGAGGCTGTATTTACCTTGGAAAACCAGCCAGGAGTGGTGGATTTTCTCCATGAACAGCTGATTAATACTGATGGAAATGAGCTGATTATTACCCGGCAGATAACAGCCAATGGCAGGGGCAGCATATTGATAAATGGCTGCCATACTACCCTGGCGGTACTGAAAAAGCTGGGGAGCCTGCTGGTGGATATTCATGGGCAAAATGAAAACCTTGCTTTGCTGAAGCCTGAGAGCCAGTTTGCATTGGTGGATGGTTCCTCCTCACCCCTCAAGGAGAGCCTTGCAAAATACAAAAAGCTTTATGATGAATACATCGCAGCTAGAAGAGCCCTGCAGGAAAAACAGGAAGTAAGCAGTGACTATGCCCAGAGGCTGGATATGCTCAGATGGCAGATTCAGGAAATCGAGGCAGCAGATCTTCAGGAGGATGAAGACGAGGAGCTGCAGAAAAAAATCAGCAAAATGTCCAATGCTGAAAAGATAGCCAGATATGCTGGTGATGCCTGCAATATGCTTTACGGTGGCAGCGGCAACAGCATAGGGGTAATCAGCGGACTGGAGGAGGCGGTGGACAGCCTTAAATCCCTTAGCCGCTATGATGAGTCCCTGGATGAAGTAGTAAATATCCTCAGTGAGGCGGCAGTTCAGGTAAAGGAAGCTGGCTATGAGGTTCGTGACTATGCTGATTCCATGGAGTTTGACCCAAGGCTTTTGGATCAGCTGCAAAGCCGCATGGATGTAATTGATAAGCTGCGGAAAAAATACGGTGCTGATGTGGCTGCCGTGTTGAAGTATTGCAGCAAATGCCATCAGGAACTGGAAAATATTGAAAACTATGATGAAGATATTGCCAAGCTTCAGGATAATGCCAATAAGGCTTATGGATTAGCAGCCCAGGCAGCTGCTACATTGACGGAGTTGAGGAAAGACATAGCAGAGGAGCTTTCAACAGATATAGAAAGCCATTTAACGGCCTTGGGTATGCCAAATGCCAAATTCTATATTCAGGTAGAGGCAGCAGATACCTTGGGAGCCAATGGACAGGACAAGCTGGCCATGCTATTTTCCGCCAACCCAGGCCAGGAGCCTAAATCTATCCAGAAAGTGGCTTCTGGAGGTGAGCTTTCCCGTATTGCTCTCGCCATCAAGACTGTTACTGCCAGCAGGGATACATCTCCGGCCAGTATGGTATTTGATGAGATTGATACAGGTATCGGAGGCAGGACTGCTCAGATGGTGGCGGAAAGGATTGCCATGGTGGCAGCCCATAAGCAGGTACTGTGCATAACCCATTTGCCACAGATTGCCTGTATGGCAGATACCCATTTGTACATCAGCAAACATGTGGTGGACAATAAGACCTCCACAGTGATTCATCCTTTGGCTGATGGGGAAAGGACAAATGAAATAGCCAGAATGGCATCGGGAGCTAATGTATCATCTGCTTCCTTGGATAATGCTAGGGAGATGATTGCCTTTGCAGGCAGAAAGAAAGAGGAGTATAGAAAAAATGGATGAGGATTTGATTGAAGAAAGAATCAGTACCGAGGATATATTTGACGGCACCTTGCTTCATGTTAAGCGAGACTATGTAAAGTTGCCAAACGGCAATACCTCTGTCCGTGAATGGATCAAGCATCAGGGAGCTGCCGCTGTTCTGCCTGTTTTGGAAGATGGCAGGATGATTTTTGTACGCCAGTACCGTTATCCTATTCAGCAGGTTACCTTGGAGATTCCTGCAGGAAAGCTGGACTCTCCAGATGAGGATCCGCTGGAATGTGCCCGCCGGGAGCTTTCTGAAGAAACAGGCTATGAAGCAGAGGAGTATAAATTCCTCACCAAGCTGGCTACTACTGTAGGCTTTTCCAATGAATTTATTTATATTTATGCCGCAGATGATTTGACTGCCGGCAAGCAGCATACCGATGAGGATGAATTTATCAATGTGGTACTGCTGACCATGGACGAGGCCATGGCCAAAATTAAATCTGGTGAAATCTGTGATGCCAAGTCTGTGGCTGCAGTATTGCTTTATCGGGAAATGACTAAATAATAGATAGCCTGCAAGGAGGTTTTTTATGTTCGACTTTAGCCTGACGGGGCTGATAGCCGGCTTGCCGGGACTGCTCATAGCCCTGGTAATTCATGAATATGCCCATGCCAAGGCAGCTGATGCCATGGGAGATTTTACGCCTAGAATGACAGGCAGGCTGACATTGAATCCAAGGGCACATATAGATCCTATAGGATTGGTAATGCTTTTGGTGGCTCATTTTGGCTGGGCCAAGCCTGTTATGATAAATTCCCGGAATTTCCGTGATTGGAAAAAGGGAGAACTGTTGGTAGCATTGGCAGGGCCAGCAGCCAATCTAGCGATTGCTTTTGTGGCTTTGGCAGCTATGGCTGTGCTATTTAAGGCAGGATTGTTTTCAGAGGGGGTACGGCTGGTACTTTCCATGATGGTACTGTACAATATCAACTTTGCCATCTTCAATTTGTTGCCATTGCCACCGTTGGATGGCTCCAAGGTGTTGATGGTGCTGCTGCCAGGCAGATTTGCCTATGAGCTAATGAAGCTGGAGCGTTACAGCTTTATTATTTTGATTTTCTTGATGATGACACCATTTTTGACTATGATTTTGATACCTTTGCAAAAACTGGTGCTGGGAGTGTTCAATATCATCATAGGGGTTTTGATTTAAATAGTGGAAAACACTGATATGGGGAGGACTTGTAAAGATGAAAAAAATTATTCTCACAGGTGACAGACCTACTGGCAAGCTCCATGTAGGACATTATGTAGGTTCCTTGAAGCGGAGAGTAGAGCTGCAGAATTCTGGGGAATTTGATGATATTTATATTATGATTGCCGATGTACAGGCTCTTACAGACAATTTTGACAATCCTGAAAAGGTACGCCAGAATATCATTGAGGTTGCCTTGGATTATCTTTCCGTAGGATTGGATCCTGCCAAGTCCACCCTCTTTATCCAGTCCATGGTACCTCAGCTGACAGAGCTGACCTGCTACTATATGAACTTGGTAACTGTTTCCAGAGTTCAGAGAAATCCTACCGTAAAGGCTGAAATCCAGCAGAAGGGCTTCGGTGGAAGCATTCCTGTAGGATTCTTCTGCTATCCAATCAGCCAGGCTTCCGATATTACAGCCTTCAAGGCTACCTTGGTGCCTGTAGGTGAGGATCAGCTGCCTATGCTGGAGCAGACCAAGGAGATTGTCCGCACCTTCAACCGCATCTACAACACAGAGGCATTGGTGGAGCCGGATATCATGCTGCCGGATAATGATATTTGTCGCCGTCTCCCAGGCACTGATGGCAAGGCAAAGATGAGCAAGTCTTTAGGTAACTGCATCTATCTTTCTGATGATGAAAAGACCGTTCAGCAGAAGATTATGAATATGTACACCGATCCAACCCATATAAAGGTTTCTGATCCTGGTCACTTGGAGGGAAATACCGTATTTACTTATTTGGATGCCTTCAGCAAGGAGGAGGACTTTGCCAAGTTCCTGCCAGAGTATAAGAATCTTGATGAGCTGAAGGAGCATTATACCCGTGGCGGCCTTGGGGACGTAAAGATTAAGCGTTTCCTGAACAATATTCTCCAGGCAGAGCTGGAGCCTATCCGTGCCCGTCGCCGTGAGTATGAGAAGGATATTGCTGCTGTATATGATATCCTCAAGGCTGGCAGCGACAGGGCCCGTCAGGTAGCAGAGGCAACCTTGCAGGATGTAAAGGATGCTATGAGGATCAATTATTTTGCAGATACTGAGCTGATTAAATCACAGGCAGCCAAGTATCAGGGCTAAGTCATGGAGCAATATTCAATAAGGCTGGAATGCTTTGAGGGGCCTATGGAGCTCCTTATGCATCTTATTGATAAGGATAAAATTGATATCTACGATATCCCCATAGCTTCCTTGACGGAGCAGTATATTGACTATTTGGACAAAATGCGGAGCTTTGACATAGAAATAACCAGCGAGTTTATTATTATGGCGGCTACGTTGCTGCAGATTAAGTCTAGGATGTTGCTACCTAAGCCACCTATGGCCAAGGATGAGGAAGAAGAGGTTGATCCAAGGCAGGAACTGATTGAGCGGATTCTGGAATATCGTCGCTTCAAGGAAGTCAGCACTGTCATGGAGGAACTGCAGCAGGTGCAGGAAAAACGCCTTAGCCGGGAGCCTATGGACATACCGGTGCGGCATCTGGCACCAAGGAGGCTGTCCCTGCAGGAGCTTTTGGAGGCCTTTGCCAATGTTATGGCGGTTCGAAAGGAACTGAGGCTACCACCGGTGCTGGTTTCAGCAGAGGAATTCAGCGTAGAGGAAAAAATGGAAGAGCTTCTGTCCTGTCTACATCATAGTGGAGGCAGGATGGCTTTTGCCAGTGCCTTTTCCGGCAGAAGTCGCAGTGAGCTGATTACGGCTTTTCTGGCGATGCTGGAGCTGATTAAGCTGAAGACTGTAGTGGTGTGCCAGGAAAGCCAATATGGGGATATTTTCATTTCCCTGAGAATGGGAGAACTTTCTCAGGCTAAGGAGGAAAGGCAATAATGGAGAAGCTGACAGGAGCCCTTGAGGCAGTGCTTTTTGCCAGTGGAGAACCTGTAACCAATGAGGATTTACAGGAGATTTTCTCCATTAGTGCTAATGAGCTGCAGCAACTGGCAAAAAGCTATGAGCAGGAGCTGGCCGATAGAAATAGCGGCTTGCAGCTGCAGCAGGTGGCAGGAGGCTGGCAGCTGGTTACCAGGACAGAGTATTTCTCCTATGTGGAGAAATTGGGAGAAGAACGGGATAAGCGTTTATCTCCTGCGGCCATGGAAACCTTGTCCATTATTGCCTTCAAACAGCCTATTACCAAGCAGGAAATCGAGCATATACGAGGGGTGCGTATAGAGAAGATTATGGCAAAGCTGCTGGAAATGGAGCTGATACGGGAACTAGGCCGAAAGGAAACCATCGGCAGGCCTATACTCTATGGCACAACAGATACATTTTTGCAATGCTTTGGCTTGAACGGATTGGAGGACTTGCCGGAGCTTCCGGCACCGGATAAATCCGCCCTTACCCAGGAGCAGCTAAGTCTTTTTCAGGGGTAGAGAGGTGAAATATGACGGGAGCACAGAAAAAAATTCTTGTTGCGGTGCTTGTGGTAGTAGCTATTATTGCCTTAGTGGTAAGCTGCAAGCGGGCAGAGGATGAGCGTCAGCAAAAGTTACATGACCAGCGAGTGCAGGAATTTAGCGAGCAGTTTACCCAGCAATATCTGGAAGGGGTCCAGATCATGTCCGAAATGGATTATGACAATCCGGATAAGGATAAATTGAAACAAGCTACCAGTGATTTTATTATGTGGGTACCTGGGGGCAGGCATGATGATGACACGGATATTTATTCAGAAGCTATAAGGAAAACCAAGCTGCCATATAAAGATTACGAAACGAATGCACTTTATAACACGGTTTGTGCATTAAAACAGATGGATTATTACAATAATGATTTTCAAAAGACAGCGTCCTTAAATGATTTATTCATCTCATACGTAAAAGACATTCCAGAGAATTATTCCGGGGTGTGCAAGGAGAAAATTCTTCCGTTCCGGCAAAAAGTGATGGATTACTATGAAAATGTAGTCATGCCTGCCAAGGAAAAGCCGGTAGTCAGGACTCCGGCACCGGTGCGGCAGCATACCGGACCAGGCCATTATGACGAAAACGGCTACTGGGAGACAGAGGATTATGATTATATTGACGAATATGATCATGATGGCTATATGGATGAGGTCTTTGAGGACAATGCCAATGACTACAAAGCCCCGCAAAAATCCTCCAGTGGCAGTCATAGGCACACTGGGGGAGACACCCGCCGCTGGCGGGACAAATAAGTTTTAGCTATTTTGTATGAATGGGAAGGAAGTGGATGATGATGAAATTTATGTCAACTTGGAAGCGTGTATTTATGCTGCTGCCTGTACTTTTTGTAATGACTGTATTGCAGAACAGTCCGGTATATGCTGACTGGCCATCTACGGATTTTGGAGACCAAATGTATCGCATCAGGATTCATAAGCTTAGCCATACCTTGGAGCTTTTCCAAAAGGGACAAGAGGAGCCTATCCGGGTCTATGGTATTGCCACTGCCATGAATAGCGGTGACAAGGAGCGGCCTGGGGATCATCGTACACCAATTAGCTGGGGCTATATCCTGCCATCCATACCGGGAGCTGGCAATTGGGTTCCATCTGCCACTATTCCTTTTGTGGTGGAGGAAATCTATTATGCAGGAGATTGGAGCCATGACTTTGGTGATGGCAAGGGGGAGATTCCTGGAGCCTATGGACCTTGGTTTATTTCCCTGAATACCGGCTGGGATGGCATCGGCATCCACGGCACCCATGACCCAAGCAGTATAGGAACCAATGCCTCCGAGGGCTGTATCCGTCTGCTGAATCAGAATATTGCAGAGCTGAAGGACATTATCTGCCAATACAATGGCGGAATCGGCGTAAATGTGGTTATTACAGAAGATTAAAGCTCATATGAATATCGCCCCCATATCTGAGTCATCGTTGTGCTGGCATAGATATGGGGGTGTTTTTTCTGGATATACATTAAAAACTTTGTGCATGAGCGGTATTTTGTGCTATAATAGCATGGTTAATATGTAATCTTTTAGAAATCCTTATATTTGGGGGTAGAGTGTTTTGAAGAAAATGTCAGGTAACGAGTTGAGAGAGGCTTACCTTCAGTTCTTTGCTGAGAAAAAAGGCCATTTGAGACTGCCGAGTGCTTCTCTGATTCCGGAAAATGATCCTACTTTGTTGATGATCGGTGCAGGTATGGCACCGTTTAAAGCATATTTTACAGGCAAGGTAAAGCCTCCTCGTGGACGTATTACTACCAGCCAGCGCTGCGTGCGTACCGGCGATATTGAGAATGTAGGCCGCACTGCCCGCCATCAGACTTATTTTGAGATGTTGGGCAACTTCTCTTTTGGCGACTACTTCAAGAAGGAAGCTATTCCTTGGTCTTGGGAGTTCCTTACCGAGGTATTGGAACTGCCAAAAGATAAGCTTTGGGCTACTATTTATCCGAAAGATACTGAGGCAGAGGAGCTGTGGAAAGCACAGCCTGGCTTTGATCCTACCCATGTAGTAAAGCTGGAGGACAATTTCTGGG
>CAVFWX010000004.1:0-37046 GCA_963626225.1 Anaerotignum sp. | reverse complement strand
ATTTCGTTATCCCACGTTCTTTCTCTCAGCTTGTGATAGTCGAATTCTCTCATAGATGAACCTTCTTTCTCCCAACGGCGTTCTTCTTTCTCCTAATTGTATGCTTTATTTGGGAGAAATTCAATTCATATTGGGCGAAAATTTTCATCCTGTCAATGTAGCCTAAAAATTCACCCGATTGATATGTTCTCACACACTCATCGATTTTCCCATTCCGGCACTGAGGTGTCTAGCACTTTTGGCGGACAAAGAAAAACCCGCAGAACATGGGGTGAATATCCTGCAGGTTATCTTTAGTTGAGCTTATGAAGATTTAGTCTGAGATACATTAGGACTTAGTAGTCGCAATGTTCTTCTGCCCTTCCCGGGCATAGTACAATGTTCCACCTGCGGCAGCGCCTATGAGTCCTCCTACAACACCGCCTGCGACAAAGGATGTACTAAGTGCGACTCCAGTAGTAGCTACTACGGCTCCGATTCCAGTAGCAAACAGTGCACCAATTGCAATGCCGGCTCCTACACAAATAACTACATTCTTGTACTTATTCCACAAATTGCCCCAGAAGCCACCGCCTACAACGGCATCCATGATATCATCATCCAAGGCTACCTTTGGTCCCCGGAAATACTCCATCATGTCGTTGCACAATTCCTTGAATTCCTCAAACTTCATGCTTCCATAACGCTTTACTACCTCATAGGCATCCTCCACGGTCTGGGCTGCCTCCATCATCTTGGAAACAACGGCATCTTTGCTCATTGCTGCCTGAATCTCGCTGATGGTTACTCTTGCCTGGTTGTCTTCCATGATTGCTGCTACGTTGATGCTCATAATAAATTCCTCCTATAATTGCGTTTTGTTATTTTCGTTTCTTCGCTTCATTTCTGAAGTGTTATTTGTTTTTCTTGAATCTTATACGCAAAATCGGAGGGCATATTACAATGAAAATAAATTTTCCTTCCTGTGGGGCAAGTGCTATAATATTATCCACAATGTTAGGCTTGTCAGCAGGGATTTTCCTTGTTGCACGTGAAACATTTGGATATTTATTTTACTGGAAGTGATTTTATGCCTATATATAATGCCCCTATCCTCACAGTGGATTCTGGGGAAACTCGCCGTTATGCCGGCCTGCAAAAAGCGGAGTTCAATCAGGAGCTGATTGACAATGCCTGCACGGAGGCGCAGCTGCTAATCCAGCCCCGTGGCATCTGGAATATCTATGACTATGATGCCGCCACCCAGACAGTACTGCCCCAGGGCATTGTGCTCCAGGGCAAAAGCATCGGCAAGCACCTGCAAAATTCCTGCAAGATAGTGGTACTGTCTGCCACCATCGGTGAGGATATTGAAAACCAGGTGACAAAATCCTTTGAGGAAGGCAAATACAGCTTTTCCGTGCTTTTAGATGCAGCTGCCACTACTGCTATCGAGGAAGTAGCCGACGGCATGGAAAAAAGCATCCAGAACGTGGTAAAGCGACAAGGCCTGGCCATGACCTGGCGTTTTAGTCCAGGCTATGGGGACTGGCCTATTCAGCAGCAGCCAGAGGTACTGAAACTAGCTCACGGGGAAGAAATCGGCGTATCCCTGACAGAGGCTCTCATGCTCACCCCTCGCAAGTCCATTACCGCCGTTATAGGCCTTTACTACCCGGACAAAAACTGCACTACCTCCACTGGCAACAAACATAATTGCAGTATGTGCAACAAGCTGGACTGCCCAGCTAGGAAAATATAAAGCGATAAAATAAAACCAGCCCCTTACGAAGATATGATGTATCTCTAATTACTTTGAACCTTGATACATTCTCTATTTCGTAGTGGCTGGTTATTTTTTACAGCTTAACCGCTACTGGCATTCGCTGTACATAGTAATGATATTCCTGGAAACCTGCCTGCTTTAGCAGGTCTGCGGCCTGGGTGAAATAGCTGGCCATGTTTTTCGTGTCATGGGCATCGGAGCCAATGGTAATGTATTTGCCCCCTAGCTCATGGTAAAGCTGCAATACCTCCAAGGATGGGTGTGGCTCATCTACGGCATTGCGCCAGCCAGAGGTGTTTATCTCAATGCCCTTTCCCTGGCGTATTACTTCTGTCAGTATCTCCGTCAGTATATCCCTAAAGGCAGCAAAATCATAATTGCCCAACTCCTTGAAGGCGTACCGCTTGGCTAGGTCCAGGTGGCCTACCACATCAAAATCCGCCTTCTGTACCATAGTAAGTATCTCTGCAAAATAATCATGGTACAGTTCCTCGTTACTTTTGCCCTGAAGAAACAGACGCATTTTCACGCTACCAATGTTATGGACAGAGCCGATTATGAAATCCAAGTTCATCTCCTCCACCGCCTTGTCCAGCAGGCTGCGGCATTTATCCAGATGTGGCTCCCCTATCTCCATACCCCGGCCCAGCCAAAGCTTATCTCCGTACTTTTCCCTACAACGATCTATTTCCTGACTGTACCTAGCATAATCCATATAGCCGTAGCTTACATCCAGATCATCCATGGAAAAATGCTCCGTCAGGCAAAATCCCTGCATACCATTATCTATTGCGTATTTACATTTATCCTCTATCGCTGTTTCACTGTCAAAGGAAAACAAGCTGTGATTGTGGCTGTCGTATATATCCATACACTATCCCTCCCAACCCCATTATACCATAAATAATAATTCACTAAGCACCAATAGCAGAATATATTAGTTATATTCTGCTACTAATGCTCACTGCATTATCATATATGCATTTGTATTTGAGATTTTCAGCCGGTATAAGGTTGATAGGTTGGAGGACTATCCAAGATTAGCTAAAAATCAGAGGGGCGTTTATGCTTTCAGCTTGGAGGTAAGTCCCTTGAGGTTGAAGCATTTTACATAGTGGTCAACTGCTGCCTGAATCTTATAGATGACATATTTTTCACCATCAATACCGCTTACAGCCAGATTTTCATAGAGCTTGGCAATCTCTGCCTTGATGCGAGGATTGTTGAAGGTATAGTGTCCGGAAATCTCCGTAATAAGGCGGGTCAGCTCTGCATCCTGGAAAATCTCCTCTGGTGTCAGCTTGTCCTTGCCATCTACCATCCACTTCTTCCAGCGGCCGCTATTGACAGCTTCCTCCCGAAGAGCCTTTGCTAGGCCCGATGCTTCCTTAATCAAGCCCTGGCCGATAAGCCTGTCCTCTACCTCGATAAGCTTCAAATATGCCTGGGTTTCTACTGTACCAAATTCAGGTGCTACATTCATAGCGGTTACACCCAAGGCAGGATGCTCCAGCAGTACCTCATCTGTGAGATAGTCGCCGTTATGCTCCTTCAGGCCTACACCGTACTTCTTGGCTACGGCAGACAACTCCTTGCAGGAGGTGGAGTCCACATGGCCAACCTGGGAGGTAAGGCGGGTCAGGGTGCCGGTATTGCCTACAATAAAGGATGGATGAGGCAGTCCCTTTTCATCCAAGCGTGCCAGCAGTACCTGGATAAACTTTTCATAATTATCAGGAGAAGTAAGTCCGCCATTGGTTTCCTCTGTACCTACCTCATAGCTGATAGCTGGCAGATTACGGTTTTTACGTTCTGTCTCCACATATTCAATCAGCTCCACGGTGCGGTTGATATTCACATTCATATCAATAACCTTGCCAACAATATATGGATCCTTGGTTGGGTCAATATGCAGCAGGTCAAAGCCATTGAGGAGATCCACCAGATAGGATTCCTTGCCCAGCTTCATGGCCTCATCCTCAGGCAGATGGGCATTTCTCTCGTTGTCCCGCTGCCATGGGCCGCCATGGTCACGGCACAGATAGTAAAGGCCGTCAAAGCCGGTTTCCTCAGCTACAGCCTTAATATCCTTAGAGAACCTCTCCTGATCCCAGTTGCATACATAGCCGCCCCCCAGCTTATCAGCATCTACCTGATTGCGGCTGGCAATGAACATCAGAGGGAAATCCTCATCCTTTGCCAACAGCATGCAAGCCTTGATCAGAGTTTTGGACATAGGGCCAATACCAATCATGGTAGCCTTTTCGCTACCCTCAAAGCCTAGCATTTTCTCAGTTGCTTCCTTCAAAGTTATCTTTGCCATAATAAATTACACTCCTTTTTTATTTACAGCATTTTAGCTTACTTATTGACAATATCCTTACGCAGTACATGGAGACAGAGGGCTGTAATCACTGTGCCAATCAGCATGTCCACTGCATACCACAGGGCACCGCTGCTGACAGCTGGCAGGACTACCAAGCCACCGTGGGGAACCATGCACTCTACCCCATGCACCATGCCCAGGCCAGCACCTATGGCACTGCCGATGACTACAGAGGGGATAACGGTTTTCAAATCCTTTACTGCAAAGGGAATGGCCCCCTCGGTGATACCAATCAGTCCCATGAAGAAGGCGGATGCTCCCATGTTCCTGTCTGCCTGATCCCATTTTTTGCGAGAAACAAAGGTAGATAAGGCCAAGCCCAAAGGCGGAATGGCGACAGCTATACGATAAGCACCATTTGGCCCGTAAATTCCCTCAGCCATCAAGGCCAGGGTAAAAGCAGTACCGGTTTTATTGATAGGGCCACCCATATCAAAAGCTGCCATTGCTCCAATAATAAGCCCCAAAATCAGGGCACTACCACCCTGAAGGCCTCCCAGTGCTCCAATGAGCCAACTCATCAATATGCCAATGGGTGTTACCAAGGCATATACATAAATCAAGGCTACCACAAAGGTGGTAACAATAGGTACAATCAGTATTGGCATGATGGTGGCCAGGGTCTGGTTTACCTTCCGTTTCTTTACCCAACGAGCCACGAAGCCGCAGAGGATACCCATGAGCATGGCACCCAGAAATCCAGTCTGCACATTGTTTTCTCCCAAGGGCATATTGGCCATATAGCCGGTAATCATGCCAGGAGCAATACCTGGCTTGCCTGCGATGGAATAGGCTATATAACCTGCCAGCACCGGAATCATCATGGCAAAGCCTGCTGTGCCGATGGTGCCCAGGAACTTCAAGAACGGATTGGTTACTACCATGCCCTCCCCTGCGGTGGCATCGCCGCCAGCCAGGGACAATGCCAAAAAGATACCGCCTACTACCACGGTAGGCATCATATAGGATACGCCTGTATTAAAGGCCTTGGTCAAATCATCTACATACCCCTTCATTGCAGGTGACATTTCTCTCTACTCTCCTTTATATTCTAGTTACACAGCTACTTATTTTATCAAGGCAATAGCCTTGTCTACTGCTGCGGCAGGATCCCGGATAAGCTCAGATGGATTCATGGTCAGCACCAGCCCATTATCCTGCTTTTCCTCAAAGCGATCCTCCCCCTCGATACCGATGGCTACAGCCAGGATAACTACATCAGCTTCGTCCACCTCATCCTGCTCCAGCTCGTTGTCAATGCCCATGCCTCCCTGGGTCTCTACCTTCACCTCAAAGCCACGCTTCTTGCACTCCTGCTCCAAAGCCTCCTGTGCCATATAGGTATGGGCAATACCAGTAATACATGCTGCAACTCCGACAATTTTCATAATAAATACCTTCCTTTCATAAACCCCTTAGTCCTTCTTGATTTCCCTGTTGATTTCATCCAGCAGCTCATAAGCTTTCTCGCTGTTGCTGCAGGCCTTTAGCTTGGTGCGGAACTCCTCCCGCATGAGGCTCTTGCTGATGGCCGCTATTGCCTTTAGGTGTAGCACATCCTTGTGGGCTGCCGGTACTCCAATCAAAAATACCGTATCTACCTGCTCCTTGGTTTCCGCATCCCACTCAAAGCTTTTATTCAGCCCTACATAGCCGATAAAGGCTTCCTTGGCCACATCTGTCTTGCCATGAGGAATGGCAATGCCATAGCCCACTGCGGTAGAAATCTCTGCTTCCCTGGCATAGACCGTCTCTTGGAACTCTGCCTTGTCTGCCAGTAGTCCCGCCCGGTCTGCTGCTTCCACCATAAAGCTTATTACCTCATCCTTGGTGGTCAGGTCTTGTCCTGCAAAGATAAGATCCTGTCGTATCATGCTCATCTCTCCCCTTTTATATTTTATTGTTTGCTTTTATATCTATTTCCTTTTGACAAGTTTATATTAGCATATCTATTGTTTCTATAAAACTCAAAGGATTTTTAGTTTCTGCAAAAACATTGCTGATGAATTGTCATATAATTCAAGTCATAATAAAACACTGAAAGTATACCTTTGTCGACTAGCTCTTGCTTCTATATCAACTTATGGTATAGCTTCCAGTGTTTCCACATATTTATATGAAGTTACTTAGTAGCAATGCTGGCTAGGTTACGTTTAAAATCCTCATCATTGCAACCATTGCTTTTACGCAGCTCATTCTGAACCTGGCTGCGGGTGAGCCTCTTATAGAAATTGGAAAACAGCACAAAATTCTTTTCGAATTGTGCCTTGGACACAGCAAATAGGAATACATATTTTACCTCAGAGTAGCTCCAGAATACTGGCTTTGTTAGGCGTACTATCACCAGCTGGGTTTCCTGGACGAATTCCGGATTACCATGAGGTACGGCAATATCATTAAGGTCTGTTGGGGATACCTGCTCCCTTTCTAGCACTGTTTGCAAATAATCCTCTGTAACAAAGCTATGCTTTTCCAGCTCTCCTACCGCCAGCTTCAGCACATCCTCCTTGGAATCTGCTCCTACAATATCCAGCACTCTGGCATTGAGGATATAAAGCAGCAGCAGGTTGCTGACGCATCTGGTTTCGATGAACTGCCGTACCGCTCTCAGCTCCCTATCTGGCAGCATTGGGGTAACATAGATAACAGGTACTTCTCCGGCAGCTTCCATATTTTCCGTGCTGAGGATCAAATCTGCCTCTACCTTGTCCAAGCTGCGAAACCGCTGCATGGAAATATTTCCTACTATATCTATATTGGCAAAGGCCCCCTCCACACGAGCTGCTATGAGGCTGGCTGCTGCCAGACCATAGTGGCATACCACCAATACCCTGATACGTTTACCTACAGCCTTCATCCGCTCAATGCCGGCCTGAAAATGTAATGTCATGTACATCATTTCCTCATCGGTGAGGGCATAGCTGTAATGATCTTCGATAATCTCTGCTGCAATGACAGACATTTCAAAGCCAATGGGATATTGCTGCTTGATTTCCATACCGCCCCTATCTGCCAGGTGGGAATTGAGAAAATCCCTACGAACAATAGTGGTATTGAGGTGCACCATCAGTCCCCGCAGCAACTCCTGATCTCCCGAAAAATCTATAGCCAGCCGCTGATATATGGTATCCATGATTTCCTTTACCACAGGTGCCATGGCTTCCTCAAAGCTGCTGATATCTGATACGACATGTTTCCGCAGCATATATACCAGATATGTGAAGTAGCTGATTTCCTCCGGCTGCTTCAGGCCTGCTACTTGACATAAGATCTCTGCAGCATCTTGATATCCAGCATGATTTGGAAGACCTGCCAGCATATCTTCCATAAGATTGCCCATAGGAACCTTATGCCATCTCCTGCGGCAGGACTTGGCAAATATCAGCTGCAAAAAGATAAACACCAAGGATTCATCGGTAAAGACAAAGCTACTATGCTTCATCTCCTCTACTGCTCCCATAGCTGCCTGGATTTCCTCCTGGCTCACATAGTCAAAGATGGGAAAATGATTGTCGTTGAAGCTTTTCATTTCTTTTTGAAAATCCAAGCCCCGAAAATATGGGCTGATAATCTCCGAAAAGCGATTCCTTCTTTCCAGCTGGGAGGATATATTGCGGATGCCATGCCTGCGGGCTGACTCCAGCTCATCTGGGTATTTTTTCAGCAACAGGCTCATGATTTTCTCAATCAAGGATTTGCTGGCAAAGAGCCTGTCAGCTATATCCTGCATGACAACAAAGTCGTTGTCCAGCACTAGCAGCAGCATTATCTGCTTTTCATAGGAAAATTCCTGCATAGTCTGGAATGCGGACAGCATGTAGTTCATATTTTCCTGTCCCCATACCCTTAGATTGTTGCCCGGCAAGATTTCCAACCTTACATCATATTCAGCCATGAGCTTTTCCATGTTTTTCAGATCCGTTTTGATGGTCTGCATGGATATATCCAGGATTTCCCCTAATTCCTTGATACTGATGGCAGGATTTTCATGAATGTGCTTTAGTATATTGATTTGTCTGCGAATCAGATTCATGCTTTTCCACCCCCTAGTTTTATTTTACCAAAAATAGACATCTATAAACACACATAAATTTTTACAGCCTCCTAAAAAGACTATGTTTTATGGTGCTAGCAGCTGGTATTAGGTATTTTTTCTTGCAGAATAACCATAAAAATAGTACACTTAGCACACAACCTACATAAGGTCAGGCTGATACCATCAGCCAATATAGATAGATTCGAGGTATATATATGATACATATTTTTGACGGTGCCATGGGTACCATGTTCCAGCAGCTGGGGCTTCTGAAGCCGGGAGCTTGTCCTGAAATGCTCTGCATCGACCATCCGGATGAAGTTACCAAGGTTCATCAGCGTTATGTGGATGCTGGTTCTACTATTATTGAAAGCTTTACCTTTGGTGCTTCTGCCCTAAAGCTGGAGCACTATGGCCTGCAGGACAGAGTAGTAGAAATCAATACTGCCGCTGTCAAGGCTGCCAAGGCCGTAAAGGGCGAAAATATCAAAATCGCCGGTGGCATGGGCCCATCTGGCCGCTTTATCAAGCCACTAGGAGATCTGGACTTTGAGGAAGCCTATCAGAACTACTATCAGCAGTCCCAGGCTCTGGAGGCTGCCGGTGCTGACTATATCCTGATAGAAACCTTTATTGACATACAGGAAATGCGTGCCGCCCTGCTGGCTGCCAAAGAAGCCACTAAGCTGCCTGTTATCTGCCAGCTTTCCTACAGTGAGGATGGCCGTACCGTAACTGGTACCGACCCTCAAACTGCCGCCATTACCCTGGATGCCATGGGCGCGGATATTATCGGCATCAACTGCTCCCTTGGCCCAGAGCAGCTGGTACCTATTGTAAAGGCAATTTCCGAAAACACTGCCAAGCCTATCAGCGTACAGCCAAATGCAGGCATGCCTCAGCTGATAGATGGCAAGACCATCTTCCCAATGGGGCCGGAGGACTTTGGCACCTGGGCACCAAAACTAGTACAGGCCGGTGCTACCTATGTAGGTGGCTGCTGTGGTACTACTCCGGAGCATATTGCTGCCATCAAGACTTCCCTTCAGGGGGTAGAAGAACCAAAATTTGCCCCTGTCCGCCGCCGTCTTATGCTCACCAGCCGCAGCAAAACCGTGATTATTGATAGAGAGCTGCCTACCAATCTTATTGGTGAGCGTATCAACCCTACCGGCCGGAAAAAGCTGGCTGCCGAAATCAAGGACGGCTCCTTTGCCTCCGTAAAGCGTGAAGCCCTGGATCAGGTAAAGGCCGGTGCTACCCTGCTGGATGTAAATATGGGCGTTGGTGGTATTGACCAGGCTGCTGCCATGAAGCGGGCTATTACGGAGATTTCCCAGCTGACGGATGCACCACTGGCTATTGATACCAGTGATGCCGAAGCATTGGAGGCAGGCCTTCGGGCTTATCCTGGTCGTGCCCTCATTAACTCTGTTAGTGCCGAGGTTGAAAGGCTGGAGAAGTTCATTCCACTAGCTCGCAAATACGGTGCCGCCATCCTTTGCTTGCCTCTAACTGACGATGGTATACCAAAGACCGCCCAGGGTCGTCTGGAGGTTATGGACACCATTATTGATACCGCTAAAAAGGCAGGTCTGAAGGAAGGAGATTTCCTGCTGGACGGCCTGGTTATGACCGTGGCTGCTGATGCGGATGCCTGCAACCATACCCTGGAAACCCTCCGCCTCTACCGTGAGAAATACGGCTATCCTGCCACCATGGGTCTCAGCAATATTTCCTTCGGCATGCCAAATCGTCCTCTCATCAACAGCACCTTCTTTACTATGTGTCTGGCTGCCGGACTGGATGCACCTATTATGAATCCTTATGATGAGTCCATGCAGAATGCCCTGATGGCCAGCATGGCACTACTGGGCAAGGATCCAAATGGCCGGGATTTTGCCAAGAACGACAAGAACCTGGCTGTGCCAAAGAAAGCTGCCGTAGCAAAGCATGTGGAGCTGACACCTTTGGAGGCACTGAAAGCTGCTGTTATCGAGGGAGAGGCTGACGATATCCGCCAGCTGGTGGAAAATGCCCTGGCCGCCGGCATTGAACCTAATGAGCTGACAGAAAAGGCATTGACTGCCGCCATGAACGAGGTAGGCGTGGACTTTGGGGCCGGCCGAGTATTCCTGCCACAGGTATTGCTGTCTGCCGAAGCCATGCGTAGTGCCTTCATTGTATTGAAGGAAAAATTCCCTGCCTCCACCGACAGTACCAAGGGCACCGTTGTCCTTGCCACTGTCAAGGGTGATGTCCATGACCTAGGCAAAAATATCGTAGGAGCCCTGCTAGAAAACAGTGGCTTTAACCTGATTGACCTAGGCAAGGATGTACCGGCAGAAACCATCGTGGCTGCTGCCAAGGAAAATAAGGCCGCTATCGTGGGACTGTGTGCCCTGATGACTACCACCATGACGGAGATTGACGAGGTTATCCGCCAGCTAAAGGCTGAGGGAATCTCTGCCAAGGTTATGGTAGGCGGTGCTGCCCTGACCCCTGAATATGCCGAGGAGGCAGGGGCTGACTACTATGCCTCCGACGGAGTAGTGGCTCTGAATATTGCCAACGACATAGTAAAATAATCTAAATAAACACAACAAAAACGCCCTGGAATCCGAGAGATATATCTCGTGATTACAGGGCGTTTAGAATATAATCGTAATTTCGATATTTTGATACTTATACATATGTAATTCACTTACACATACTGGTTATACCTAGGGCAGCACCAGCTACGGCACCTCCTACGGCTCCTCCCACAGCTGCTGTGCTTGTTAGAGCAGCACCTACTGTTATAGCACTACCTGCTACCCATCCACTAACATATGCCCCAGCTGCCCCTACAAGCCCACCAGCAATTCCGCCTGTGAGTGCCGCAGCTGCAACAACTCCTACAGCAATAGCTGCTGCAATAGCTATCTTCTTAAAGATCTTCCAGCCTTTCCATCTTCCGCCAACAACACACTCCATAACCTCATCATCCAGCTCTACCTTGCTACCCTTGAAGTAATCCATGGCCTCGTTGAAAATCTGATGGAAATCCTCAAACTTAATCTGAATATATCTCTTGGCAACCTTATACATATCCTCTACGGTCTCAGCGGCCTCCATAAGCCTGCCTACTACAGGATCAGCCTCCATAGTTGCCTGGAATCTCTTGATCTCTGCTACTGCTACACTGTCATTCATTACTGCTGCTACATTATACATAATAAATCTCTCCTCTTACATATTTTTAATATCAGTGCTTAAAAAGTCTTCTAATACGTCTCCCAGCCTTTTTTGAGAACCACACAATAAAGTCATCAACACCTGCATAGCCCCCATTTACCTGATCCAATTCCTCATTGGTCAATTTCTCTGCTCCAATTTTTTTCATCTCGTTCATCTCTTTCATGATAATTATCCTTTCTTATTGATTTATTTATTATTTGTAATTTATCATTTTCTTTGTCTCTTATACGCAGAATTAATTATGATATTACACTCAAAAAAAATTATTTTATACCAAAAAAGCAGGCTGTGCTATTCCTTGATGCAATAGACAACCTGCTTTTAGATTTTTAAGAATAACTCTTAGTGATGGAACAATCTGATATGGGTAAAGGCCATAGCAATATCGTACTTGTCGGCAGTTTCAATAACATTATCATCACGGATGGAGCCGCCGGACTGGGCGATATAGGATACGCCGCTCTTGTGGGCACGCTCTACATTGTCACCAAATGGGAAGAATGCATCAGAGCCAAGGGATACGCCGGTAATTCCCTTGAGATATTCCTTCTTTTCCTCACGGGACAGTGGCTCAGGTTTCTCAGTGAAGACACGCTTCCAGTCATCAGTCTCCAGGAGATCCTCCCACTCCTCAGAAATATATACATCAATGGCATTGTCACGATCTGGGCGGCGAACCTCAGCCTTGAATGGCAGAGCCAAAACCTTTGGATGCTGGCGAAGATGCCATACATCAGCCTTGCTGCCTGCCAGACGGGTGCAATGTACACGGGACTGCTGGCCGGCACCGATGCCGATGGCCTGGCCGTCCTTGGCATAGCATACGGAGTTGGACTGGGTGTACTTCAAGGTAATAAGGGCAATCAGCAAATCCCTCTTGGCAGCCTCGTCAATAACCTTGTTCTGAGTAGGGATATCTGTAAGGCAGCTTTCATCCAGCTTTACGGTGTTACGCTTCTGCTCGAAGGTAACGCCGAATACTTCCTTCTGCTCCAGCTCAGCTGGCTCATATGCCTTGTCCATCTGCAGTACCAGATAGGTGCCCTTACGCTTGCCCTTGAGGATTTCCAGTGCCTCGGCAGTGTAGGATGGAGCTATAATACCATCCGATACCTCACGGGCCAGGAAGGATGCAGTCTGGGCATCGCACTCATCAGACAGAGCCACGAAGTCGCCATAGGAGGACATACGGTCAGCACCCCGGGCACGGATATAGGCAGTAGCAATAGGAGACAGCTCTATGCCCTCTACAAAATATACCTTCTGGAGAATCTCAGAAAGAGGTGCTGCCACAGCTGCACCTGCAGGGCTTACATGCTTGAAGGATGCTGCTGCTGGAAGGCCAGTAGCCTCCTTCAGCTCCTGTACCAGCTGCCAGCTGTTCATGGCATCCAAAAGATTGATGTAGCCAGGCTTGCCGTTGAGAACTGTAAATGGCAGCTCCCCTTCCTTCATGAAAACCCGGGCCGGTTTCTGATTTGGATTGCAACCATACTTCAACTCTAATTCTTTCATGCGTACGCTCCTTCTTTGTTCAAGACTTCTTATGTATACATTATACCTCTCGCCTAATAGCCAGTGGTTTATCCCTAAAGAAATAAATGGGCTTTATTTCTTTGAGAAAATGATTTATAATGCTATAAGAGTTTAAATGATGATGATAGGTCATCACCGCCTGTCATTGATTTCAATTTATCATTTAGCCATTATTTTGTCAACCCAGGGGGAGGGTTATATTATGATTAGAAACATTGGTGTATTAACCAGCGGTGGCGACAGCCCGGGCATGAATGCAGCAGCCCGTGCCGTAGTACGTACCGTATTGTATGAAGGTGGCAAGGTATTCGGTATCTATGATGGATATCGTGGCCTGCTGGACGAGAACCTGGAGGAGCTTACTTCCCGCAGCGTTTCTGATATTCTCCAGCGTGGCGGTACCTTCCTGGGCACTGCCCGTTGCAAGCGTTTCATGACTCCAGAGGGCCGTATGCAGGCTTATGAGAACATGAAGAAGCACGGCATCGAGGGCCTGGTTATCATCGGCGGCGACGGCAGTCTCCGTGGTGCTACCAAGCTCAGCAACGAGACTGGCGTGCCTATCGTAGGCCTGCCTGGTACCATTGATAATGATGTATGGGGTACTGACTACACCATCGGCTGCGATACTGCTGCCAACACCATTATTGATGCCATCAACAAGCTCCGTGATACTGCTTCTGCTCACAGCCGCATTGCTGTAGTAGAGGTTATGGGCCGCCGTTGTGGCTGGCTGGCTACCCTGGCAGGTATTGCCGGTGGTGCCGAGGTTGTACTGATTCCTGAGCGTGAATATAATCTGGATGAGGTATGCGAGAACCTGGTTAAATCCTATGAGAATGGCCGCCGCTATTCCCTGGTTGTTGTAGCTGAGGGCGTAGGCAGCGGTGTAGATATCGGCAAGTACATTGAGGACAAGACTCAGATGGATGTCCGTGTGTCCGTACTGGGTCATATCCAGCGTGGCGGCTCTCCTACTGTGCAGGACCGTGTAAAGGCCAGCCAGCTGGGTGAAAAAGCTGCCCTGGCTCTTATGGCAGGACAGACAAATGTTGTATTTGGCTTTAACAAGGGCAAGGTTGTAGCTATCAATTTGGAGGATGCTATTACCAATAAGAAGCCTTTGGATCCTGAGTACATCAAGCTGGCAGATATGCTGGTATAATGGTAATAAAAAAGGTGCAGACCACAAGGTCGGCACCTTTTTTATTGTTCGTATTTAGATGGAAATCCTGAACACATCTTCCAGTACCTCGTGGGTTGCTGGGAGGTTCATTGCTCCTTCACGCTTCATTTTCTTGGTCACAGCTTGATAGATGCTGTCCTCGATGCTGTCCGGCACCAAATTTTCCCAATTCTTCACATCATAGGCCCGTTCTTCGATGTTGTTGTCCGGGCGACCTGTTACCTCCAGCTCAGACAAAAACTGTATCTGGGATTTGTCCGGGCGGATATAGTAATGCTCCAGATAATATCTGTTAGGATAGCTATATGCTGTTGCCCTTGAATTTGTGTAGGCTGTTGCCACAACGCTGCTAGAATCAATGGCATTGGTGTCATTATTTTCTATGGCATCCAGCCTGATCCATACATCAATGATATACTCATTACTTGTATTGGGACAGAGAATCCACTTGGCTGTTTGCGTGTCCATGGAATAGATGAAGCTATCATCCTGGAACAGCTTCACATAACGCTTATCCTGCTTTTGCTGCTCCTCCTGAGCCGGCTGTAATGTTGGCTTGCTGTCCTTTTTCAAATAGCTCCCCTCCTGGGCGGAAACTAGCGTACAGCCCAGGGCTATGATGCATACCAATAAAAGCTTTATTACCCTTGTCACAGAAAATCCCCCTTTTCTCTAGCTATTCTTACAAAGGATTTTTATCCGGAGTTCCAGCTTTGCGAGGGTATGCCTTTGGTGTTGGCTTTACCTTCGGTATATAAAGTACCGCCCGCTTGTCATCCAGATATGGCAGCTTTACCGGCACAGCACGGCACTCTCCCCCGCCCAGGATTTTCAAGGCTTTTTGGGCATCGGTGCTTTCCTCGGCATATTTCATGCCCTTCAAAGCTACAAAGCTACCACCCTTTTTCACAAATGGCATGCAATACTCCGCTAATACCTGAAGCCTTGCCACCGCCCGGGACACAGCTACATCAAAAGATTCCCGTAGCTGTTTGTTCCGTGCGCCCTCCTCTGCCCTGGCATGGATGCACTGTACATCCGTCAGTTCCAGCTTATCGGCTACCTCCTGCAGGAACTTGATTCTCTTGTTCAAGGAATCCAGCAATGTCAGCTTGATGTCAGGACGGAAAATCTTTAGTGGTATCCCTGGAAAGCCTGCCCCGGTACCTACATCAATAACGCTGCAATTCTTCGGGAATACCTTTTCATCCAGACAGCTTAGGGAGTCTATCATATGCTTTACAGCTACTTCCCCAGGCTCCGTAATAGCGGTAAGATTGATTTTTTCGTTCCACTCAAGCAAAAGCTGGTAGTATAGGTCAAATTGCTGCAGCATCCTGTCTGTCAGACTGATGCCATACTCCTCTGCTGCCTTTTGTAAATGCTCCTGAAATGTCATCAGCCTTCCTCCTTTATACGACGCTGCTGCTCTAGATAAATCATCAGCACAGATACATCTGCCGGAGATACCCCGGAAATACGCCCTGCCTGTCCTAGGGAAATTGGCCGTATCAGCTGCAACTTTTCCCTTGCCTCATCCCGAAGGTTCGGCACCTGTTCATAGTCCAGACTTTCAGGAATCTGCTTGTTTTCCAGCTTTTCCATACGGGCCACCTGGTCCATCTGCTTCTGAATATAACCATCATAGGTAATGGTGGTTTCTACCTGATTGCGAACCTCATCAGACAGCTCCGGCAGCTGGAAAACAGGCCTCAGCTGCTCATAGCTTACATCAGGCCGCCGCAGCAAATCGTAGAGGCTCTGGCTGTTCTTGATTTCACCGATGCCTGCTGCCTCCAAGGTTTCCAGCATTTCCTGACTAGGGTTAATGATGGTTTTCTGCAGCTGCTCTAATGTGCCTTCAATGGCATCCCTTTTGGCAACAAACCTTTCCCATCTATTATCATCTACCAAGCCCATTTCTCTGCCAATAGGGGTAAGCCGCATATCTGCATTGTCCTGCCGCAGCAGCAGACGATACTCTGCCCGAGAGGTCATGATGCGGTATGGCTCGTTGGTGCCCTTGGTTACAAGGTCATCAATCAACACCCCAATATATGCCTGGGAGCGCTTCAAAACCATTGGAGATTTTCCCTGCAGCTTCCGGGCAGCGTTGATGCCAGCTACCAAGCCCTGGGCGGCGGCTTCCTCGTAGCCGGAGGTGCCATTGGACTGTCCGGCAGAGAAAAAGCCACTGATATGCTTAAATTCCAGGGTAGGCTTTAGCTGCAAAGGATCGATGCAGTCATATTCTATGGCATAGCCTGGACGCATCATTTTGGCATTTTCCATGCCTGGTATGGTACGTAGAAAAGCAATCTGCACATCCATTGGCAGGCTGGTGGACATGCCCTGGACATAAACCTCATTGGTATGGTTGCCCTCCGGCTCCAAAAACAGCTGATGCCGTTCCTTGTCCGGGAACCTTACCAGCTTCGTTTCTATGGAAGGACAGTATCTTGGCCCTACCCCCTTAATAAGGCCATTGGCCATAGGAGCACGGTCTATATTGTCCATAATAATCTTATGGGTTGCCGCATTGGTATAGGTAAGATAGCAAGGAACCTGCTCCCGGGTGGCAACATCGCTCATAAAGGAGAAATTCCTAGACTCCTCATCCCCTGGCTGCAGCTGCATTTTGCTGTAGTCTAAGGAACGGCTATCCACTCTTGCGGGAGTACCGGTCTTGAACCGCATGAGCTTGATACCGGCATCTAATAGGGACTGGGAAAACTTCTCCGCAGAACGCTGGCCATTTGGCCCACCCTGATGAGTATTCTCACCGATAATAATGGAGCCTTTCAAATAGGTACCTGTTGCCATAATAGCGGCACGACAGGTATAGTATTCGTCATTTTCCGTACGAACAGCCTTCACTGCCCCATCTTCCACAATCAGCTCATCAATAAGAAGCTGCTTTACATCCAGATGCTCCTGGTTTTCGCAGATTTCCTTCATGCGGAACTGATAGTGCTTCTTGTCTGCCTGAGCTCTCAGGGCATGGACAGCAGGGCCCTTGCCGGTATTCAACATACGGAACTGTATACAGGTTTCATCTGCCGTCAGCCCCATCTGACCTCCCAGTGCATCCAGCTCCCGCACTAGATGTCCTTTGCCTGGGCCACCTACCGATGGGTTGCATGGCATCATGGCAATATTGTCCATGCTCAGGGTAGCCAGCAGGGTTTCACAGCCCAGTCTGGCTGCGGCCAGAGCAGCCTCCACCCCTGCATGGCCAGCACCAATGACTATCACATCATAGTCACCGGCAATAAATATATCATCTCTCATAAAAATGTCTCCGTTAGTTATCTTATTTGCCGATACAGAAGCGGCTGAAAATCTCATCTATAATATCTTCTCCCAGGGTATCACCTGTAATCTCTCCCAGCTTCTCCCAGGCAGAGCGAAGGTCTATGACCACAAAATCCTCGCTCATGCCTGTCATTAATGTTACTCTGGTCTGATCCAATAGCAATAATGCCTGACGGATAATATCTGCCTGACGAGCATCACTGACCATAACAGACTCCCGGCAGCTGATTTTGCCAGCAAAAACCATTTCCTTGATGGCTTCCTCTAATACTCCAAGTCCTTCACCGGACCTGGCAGAGAGGGAAACAATACGGTAGATTTCTTCAACCTCTTTTTCAGCAGCTTTTTTATCTATCTGCTCCTTGGAAAGCACCTGTCCCTGATCGGATTTGTTCAGAATAAGGATAATCTTCCCTTGGCACTCCTTCAATAGCTGCCAGATAGGTTCATCCTCCTGGCTAAGAGGCTGGCTGCCATCTATTACGGCCAGTACCAGCTCCGCTTCCTTGGCATAGCTATATGCCTTATCTACGCCAATCTTTTCCACCAGGTTATCAGTTTCCCGTATACCTGCCGTATCTGCCAATCTCAGGGGAATGCCGCCTATATTCATATATTCTTCAATGCTGTCACGGGTAGTTCCCGGCACATCGGTAACAATAGCCCTCTCCTGCCCCAGCATGAGATTCAGCAGGCTGGATTTTCCCGCATTCGGCCGACCGATAATGGCGGTCTGCAAGCCATCTCGGAGAATCTGTCCTGTCTGTGCCGATACCAGCAAATCCTCCAAATCAGCATGGAGCTTTTCTACCTTTAGCTCCGCCTCCTCCATGGCCACATCCTCTATATCATCCTCCGGAAAATCTATAGATGCCTCCAAATGAGCTATTACACCCAATATTTCCTGACGCATTTCTTGGATTTTCTCAGACAGCTTTCCTTGGAGATTACCTGCTGCCATTTCCAGTGACATGGTAGTCCGTGCCTGAATCATATCCATAACAGACTGGGCCTGACTTAGATCCAGCCTGCCATTAAGAAAAGCTCTTTTAGTAAATTCCCCAGGCTCTGCCGGCCTGGCTCCCAGCCTATAGGTCAATGCCAAAAGCTCCCTCAGCACCACAGGCCCCCCATGGCACTGAAGCTCCACCACATCCTCACAGGTATAGGAATGAGGAGCCGCCATGACGATACAGATGGCCTCGTCCAAAAACTCCTCATTTTCCTTGTATATATTGCCATAAACGGCACTACGGCCGTATTCCTTCAGCTCACCACCAGCTGCTGGACGAAAGCATTTTTCTGCTATCTCTACAGCCCTTTCGCCGCTTATGCGGACAATGCCTATGCCTCCCTGGCCTATGGCCGTGGCAATGGCACTTATTGTATAATCCTGCTGCATATCCTTATCCTCATCTTGTTTTTCTATGCGGTACAAAAAAAGAGCCGCCTCAATTAAATTATATCATTACGATGCAATATCGCAACACACAATTCAACTGCAGACAGCCCTTTCACAGCTATCAGATGTTATTTAATTCTCTACAGCCTCAGCCTGGTAGGAGCTGTTTCTCTCCCGACGCTCCCTGCGTCCTCCACGCTTCAGCTCAATAACTACCTTGCGATATGGCTCCTCGCCGGAGCTGTAGGTAGATACCCGGTAGTTGTCCTGGAGAGCCATATGGATGATCTTCCGCTCGTGACGGTTCATAGGCTCCAAAACAATACGCTCCCCGGTACGGCGAACCTTGTCAGCCAGCCGCATAGCCAGACGACGGAGGGTTTCCTCCCGGCGGCTTCTGTAGTTCTCAATATCCAGGATAATCCTTACCTTGTCATCATTAAGTCCCTTGTTGGCAGTAAGGTTTGCCAGATACTGCAGGGAATCCAAGGTCTGGCCATGCTTGCCAATGAGGATACCTAGATTGTCCCCTATCAGGTTCATAACAACCCCATCAGCAGTATCAGTAGCCTCAATCTGAACCTCCAGCTTCATAGCTGCAAAGATATCAGCCAGGAACTTCTCTGCCTTCTCAGCAGGAGATAGCTCCCGCTCCTTAACCCGTGCCAGGATTCTTGCCGGCTTATTGCCAATAAGTCCCAGGAAGCCCTTGCTAGGTGCCTCCAGAACCTCAAACTCTACCATATCCGGGGAAACCTGCAGCTCTGCCAGGGCAGCCTGCTGAGCCTCCTCGATAGTTTTTCCAGTCTTTTCGATTTCAACAGCCATCAATCTTACCTCTTATCCTCTACCTCTACATCCAACGCCTTCTCGTTGCGGAACATATACCACTGCTGTACGATCTGGCAAAGGTTCATAGTTACCCAGTATACCACCAGTCCGGATGGGAAGTTCAAGGAAATCCAGCCGATGAACAGAGGCATGATATAGCTCATCATCTTCATCTGCTGATTGTCGCCGCCACGGTTGGACATGGTCTGCTTCTGCTGAATATAGGTAGTCAAGGCAGACAGAATAGGCAATACATAGGTAGGATCGGTTTCGGACAGGCTGCTCAGCCACAGGAAGGTTGGATCTCCTGCATACTGGTAGCCATAAAGGCTGTAATAAACGCCCATGAGAATAGGCATCTGAATCAGCAGAGGCAGACAGCCAGCCAGAGGATTTACTCCGGACTCCTTGTACAGCTCCGCCATCTTCTGCTGCAACAGCTGAGGATTATTCTTGTAATCCTTCTGCAATTTCTTTAAGGCAGGCTGCAGCTCCTGCATTGCTTTCATAGAACGAACCTGCTTGGCAGTCAGTGGATACAGCAACACCTTAACCATGATGGTCATGAGGATAATGGCAATACCATAGCTGGCAAAGCCTGCTGCATCAGTCAAATTGTAAAAGCTCTCAAAAATGAACCGGAAGATGTTGGTCAGCGGCTCAAAGAGGTTCATCATAAATTCCAAAACAACACGTCCTTTATTTTATACGCTAGGGCACAGGATCATACCCTCCCTTGTGGAAGGGATGACAACGCAAGATTCGCTTGAAGGCCAACCAGCCTCCCTTTCTTGCTCCGTATTTTTCAATAGCTATTATCGCATACTCCGAGCATGTGGGAATATAGCGACAGCATGGTGCTTTCAGGGGGGATATATAGCTTCGATATATCCCAATGAGGAAAAGGAAAATCCGCTTCACTCCATCATCCCTTCAAAACCTTCGCCTTTCTGCCTAAATTGAGAAAGGCCTTCTCGATTACATCGAATTTTTCGGTAACAGCCGCCTTCCGGCCCACCAGCAACAGGGTGTATCCATCCTTTATGCCGTGCTGGTTCAGCCTGTAGCACTCACGCATAAGCCGTTTGACTCGATTACGCGTAACTGCATTGCCCAGCTTTTTGCCGGCGGCAAAGCCTACCTTGTCCTCCAGCCTATTTGCTGTAAAGACATACAAAACTAGATACCTGTTGGCATAAGATTTTCCGAAGCGGTGAACCTTCTGAAAATCGCTTTTGCGGCGCAGAATACGACCCTTCGGCAACTTGTACATGGCAAAATCTCCGTTTCAGCAATATGTAGAAGAAATTCTTCGATAATAAAAATAGGTCACCGAGGTGACCTAATATTATGCTGAAATCTTCTTTCTGCCTCTTGCGCGGCGACGAGCCAATACCTGACGGCCACCCTTAGTCTTCATACGCTCACGGAAACCATGAGTCTTCTTCTTCCAATGATTGTTAGGCTGAAAAGTCTGCTTCAAAGTAGTGCACCTCCCTTATATATTTACGGGAAAATCCCCGGTCAAACCCAATCTCTACATCGTACATTGAATTCAAACTAACAAAGATTATATACTGCCACTGTCCTAGTGTCAAGAATTTTTCCTATGGCCCTGTGGATAAACAACCATTTACTTTGCACAAAATCTTTGGTCATTGTGATTTTCCCCAATTTTCTGTTGATAACTCCTTTGTATTTTGGTAGAATATTAGAGGTTTCTGCTGATACTTATTCACATGCTGTGAATAAAAATTTTTTGTAATATAATATGAAGGAAACATGTGGATATTCCATTTTCCTTCCTTTTGATATTGATTTATCCACAAATTTATTCACAGTTGTGGATAAATTTCTTTGTCAGTGGATAAATTTTTTTGTGAGGTCGTACTATATGGAAGAAAAACAGCTTGAACAGTTTTGGCAGGCCGCCCTGGTGGAGGTTGCCATAAACCTGGCACCGGGAGCTATTGAAAGATGGCTGAAGCCTCTGATACCGGTATCCTTTGAAAACAACATTTTAATATTGCGCACTGACAACACCGTGATTCGCAAGTTCTTTGAAGACAAGTACAAGGATTTTACCCTGGATGCCTGCCGTGAGGCCGCCCGAAAGCTGGATTTTGTGGATATAGACACGGAAAAGCTATCCATAACCTTGAAATATGAGGAACCAGTACCTGAACCGACGCCTGCCCCAGCACCAGCCAAGGAGGAAAAGCCAAAAGCCGACAGTCCCCAAGGAGAGCTGGACTTTGGCCAGGGCCAGGAAGCCCCAGGTCGCTACGAAACCTTTACCAAGGTAGCACCTGGCGATGCATCTTCCCTGAATCCTAAGTATGTATTTGATAATTTTGTAACAGGCAGCTTCAACAGGATTGCCCATGCAGCGGCCCTGGCAGTAGCCAAGGAGCCAGGCAAAACCTACAATCCCCTGTTTATGTACGGCGGCGTAGGCTTGGGCAAAACTCATCTCATGCACGCCATTGGCCATGAGGTACTAAAAAACGACCCTACCAAGCGGGTTCTTTATATTACCTGTGAAAAATTCACCAATGAGCTGATTAACGCAATTCGGGACAATTCCACAGAGGCATTCCGGCAGAAATACCGCCACATCGACCTTCTAATGGTAGATGATGTGCAGTTTTTGACCAAGAAGATACAGACCCAGGAGGAGTTTTTCCACACCTTCAACGCCCTGTATCAGTCAAACAAAGCTATTGTCCTTTCCTCTGACCGGCCGCCTCATGAGATCCAGACCCTGGAGGAAAGACTGAAATCCCGCTTTGCCAGCGGACTTTTGGCAGATATTCAGGCACCAGATCTGGAAACCCGTATTGCCATACTGAAGAAAAAGGCCATGCTGGAGCAGCTGGATGTGCCAAATGAGGCATTGATTTATATTGCCGGCCGCATAGACAACAATATAAGAGAGCTGGAAGGTGCCCTCACCAGAGTTGTGGCCTATGCATCCCTTACCGGCAGCAGGATTACTACCGAGCTGGTGGCAGAATCACTGAAAAATATCTTCCCGGATAATACCACCAAGGAGATTACCTTGGAGATTATTAGGGAGGTTGTAGCCACCCACTTCAAAATCAGCATTGAGGATCTGAATTCCGGCAAGCGAAACAAGAACCTGGCCATGCCTAGGCAGATTGCCATGTATCTCTGCCGTGAGCTGACGGATACATCATTGCCACAGATTGGCGAATTCTTCGGTGGCAGGGATCATACCACGGTGCTCCACGCCTACAAGAAAATTGCCAAGGACAGGGCTTCCAATATCCAGCTGGACAAGACAGTCCAGGAGTTGATCAAGAGCATTGAGAAGATGTAATAGGCCCAGGTAATCTATTCAAAGATATATGTGGATAACAGGTGATTTTTCCTGTAGACGGATTGTGTATAAATTATGGGGAAGGAATCTCCTGTGAAAACAGTGGATAACCTTCCCTATTTTAGTTTGAGCCATACACAGCTTATTAACAGCTATCTTGGGATAAACTCTAAGCGTTATGCCACTTATCCACTTTTCCACAGCCCCTACTATTACGGCTACTAAAAACTTAAAATACTTAAAGAGTAATAATAACTAAAGGATGTGCATATCATGAAATTCAGCTGTCAAAAGAAGGACATCGTTCAGGCAATACAGATCGCCATGAAGGCAGTAGCCCCAAAGCCAAAAACCCCGATCCTGGGAGGTATCTACATAAAAGCTGAGGATAACTCTCTCACCCTCCAAGCGACCGATAATGAGTTGAGCATTATTTGCAATATACCTGCTCAGGTGGAAGTTTCCGGTGAAATCATTTTTGTAGGACGTAACGCCCAAGAGGTTATTCGCCGTCTACCTGGTGAGACTGTAGAATTTGATTGCAGCAACCAGGAGAATATGATTCATATTAAATCAAACCGTGCCAAGTTCTCCTTCCTAAGCATGAACGCAGATGATTTTCCTGTAATAACCAAGCTCCAAGGCAATAGCAGCTTCCAGGTATCAGATGTAATCCTCCGGGATTTGATCCAGAATACTTCCTTTGCTGCCATGGCGGAGGAAAGCAGGCCAATCTTCACTGGCTGCCTCCTGGAGTTGTCTGAGGAAAAAATCCTGATGGCTGCCACCAATACCCATAGGCTTTCCATTAAATCCAGCCCATTAGAGGATTTCCATGGAGAAAATAGATACGTTATTCCAGCCAAGATGCTAAATGAGGTTCAGAAAATCCTTCAGTCTGAAATGCCTAGAACTGTAACCGTTTCCTGTACTCATAACCAGGTGTCCTTTGAGGTAGAGGGAATCTATATTTCCAGTAGGCTCATTGAGGGCAGCTTCCCTGACTATCACAGGGCTGTGCCAAATGAGTTCCAGCGTCATGTGGTTATGAATACTAATGAAATCAGGAATATTATTGATCGTGTAGCCCTGATTTCCCGTGGTGATGACTACAATGTAATTACCATGGATTTTGCCAACAGCATGGTGCGGATAAGCTCTGCCAATCCAGAAATCGGTAACGGTGAGGAGTACGCCTCTGCTGTCATCAATGGTGATGATCTGACTATTTGCTTCAATGCTGACTATATCAATGACGGATTGAAGCTTATTAAATCCGAGGAATTTATGCTTTCCATGAATGGCCCTCTTAATGCCTCCACTATGACCTCAGAAGAAGATCCGAATTTTGTATATGTTGTTACACCAGTAAGAAGGCAGAACTAAGGAGCAGGCAAGATGGAAAAGATTTTGATTCATACAGAAAATATCCAGCTGGATCAGCTGCTGAAATGGGCCGGCGTGGTAGAGTCTGGCGGTCAGGTGAAGCTGATGCTGGAGGATGAAATGATTTTGGTAAACGGCAATATTGAAACTGCCCGCCGCCGCCGTCTCCATGAAGGTGATACGGTGGAGCTGAAGGGTGTGGGCAGCTGGCAGGTTGCCGTAGAAAAAGACGGGGAGCAGTAATTTATGAGGGTAGACAGCCTAAAGCTGAGGAATTATCGGAACTATGAGGAGCTGGAGCTGAGCCTTCTGCCAAATCTGAATATTTTCATCGGCTGTAATGCCCAGGGCAAGACCAATATCCTGGAGGCTGTCTATTATGCTGCCTGTGGTAGCTCCTTCCGTGGCAATACAGATAGTGAGCTGGTACGGTGGGGAGCAGAGGCAGGCAGCGTATCCCTGGCCTTTCAGCGGCTGGGAGTAGCCAATGAGCTGGATTTTGCCTTTTATCGGGACAAACGCCGCAGCATCAGCTACAACGGTAGTAAGATTCCTATTAGGGAATTAATTGGAGCCATAAATGTGGTGCTTTTTGCCCCAGATGATTTGCTTTTGATAAAGGGTGCTCCAGCAGGCCGAAGAAGGTTTCTGGATATGGAGATTTCACAGGCTAGTCCTGCTTACTATCGGGAACTGATAACCTACAACAGGCTCCTGCAGCAGCGTAATTCCCTGCTAAAGGAAATTCGGGAACGGCGGGGAGACAAAGCCATGCTGGAGATATGGGATCCCCAGCTTGCTGCCAGTGCTGCCAGAATAACAGCCAAAAGGCTGGAGGCAGTGAAAAAATTCAATATGCTGGCCAATCTTATGCAGCGGAGAATATCAGGCAATGAGGAAAATCTTAGCCTTGCATACGAGATTAAGGGCATGAATGAGACAGCTCTGGCGGAAAATCTGGAAATATGGTATAATGATATGCTACATGTTTTAGTTACGGAGGATATATACAGAGGCTCTACCAGCGTAGGCCCCCACCGTGACGATATTGCTGTATCTGTAAACGGCATAAATCTCCGGAGTTTCGGCTCCCAGGGACAGCAGAGGACGGCAGTCCTTTCTATGAAGCTGTCGGAGCTGGAGTTTATCCGCTCGGAGACAGGGGAATACCCTATTTTGTTATTGGATGATGTAATGAGTGAGCTGGATGCAGGCCGCAGGCAGCAGCTTTTAGCCTTTATTGAGCGGGAAGGTATACAGACATTGATTACGGCAACTGATGAGGCATATTTTCGCCAGGAGCCACTGGATAGATATTTCATGGTTCAGGCCGGAAATGTGGATATTGTAGGCAAGGTGTGAGAAGATGGCTGGCAAGCAGGAGGAACGCAACGGCAAGCTAGAGCAGGCAGGGGATATTTTTCCAGCCATGCTCAAGACCTTGAGTTGGGGCAATAAGTTCAGGCAGCAGATGGTGCTGCATCAGTGGGACAAAATCGTAGGCAAGGATATTGCCGCTCATGCCAAGCCAGTGAAGCTGGAGTATAAGCGGCTTTTTATCCGCACCACCCATCCAGCCTGGGCGGAGCAGCTAAAGTACATGGCTCAGGCACTAAAGACGAAAATCAATGCCTATGCTGGGGAAAAGGTTGTTCAGGAGCTGGTATTTACCAATCTTATCAAGGAACAGAGTATAGCGTCTTTTGAGGAGCTCGTTCCCCAGAAGCAACAGGTAGATATAGGCAAAGAACTGCAGAAAATCAAGCTGCCGGAGCAGGAGTTGGCAGAAATTCACAGGCGTTGCCAGAATTTGGAAAATCAGGAGCTGGCAGTGGAGCTGGAAAGGCTGGGGCAGAATGCCCGTAAGATGGATATGTACCATCGCAGCATTGGCTGGCATCAGTGCGGCCAGGAGGGTTGCTTATCCCTATGTCCGCCTGAGGATGAACTTTGTCAGAGCTGTAGCAGGAAGCGAGAGCAGGCCAAAGCACAGAAAATAAGAAATCTACTTTATGACATGCCTTGGGCCAGCTATAAGGATATAGCTCAGGAGGTTGATTGTACTCCGATGGAATATACGGAGCAGAGAACTATCCTGATGCAGAATATTGCCCAACGTGTTTATTATGGTGATTTGTCCAGCACCGATGCCATGACCCTGGTTATGCTGTACCGCTCCATACCGCCGGAGCAGCTTAATGAGCAGGTCATGAAGAAAACCCTGTACAAGCTTAGATATGACCTGCGTTATGCACCTTTGAAGAAGGAAAAAAAAGAAAAGCAGGAAGGGAAGGCCAGCAGGGAGGAAGGCAAAAGTTGATACCTGTATTTATTGGCGGCAATGTCGCAGTAGATGGAAAATCCCTGGTAGCTATTCTGGATTATGGCTATTTTGCCGAAGGAGAAAACCGGGAATACCTGGAAAGGCTCCAGCAGGCAAATAAGATTATGGATATTACGGGGGGAAGCAGTCCCAAGTCCCTGGTGGTAACTGAGGATTTGGCATATATATCCCCTATTTCACCTTTGTCCCTAAAGGGCCGTACTGACAGGCTGTCTAAGGGAATCTACGAAATAAATTGTGTGGAGGAAGGCTAAGAATGTCTATGGAAAATAGAGAAAATACAGAGCTGAAGGAAGAAAATCTGCAGGAGCAGCCTGCTTTGGATTTTGGCAGCATGACCCCTGATGAGGTTCAGGAGCTGCAGGAAGAGCCGGATACCACCGGCGTAGAAATCAATCAGGATGAGGTAGGCAGCGAGGTTTCCAAGGTTGAGGGAGAATATGGTGCAGACCAGATTCAGGTATTGGAAGGCTTGGAGGCTGTCCGCATGCGTCCAGGTATGTACATCGGCAGCACCTCTGAGCGGGGACTCCATCACCTGGTATATGAGGTAGTGGACAACTCCATTGATGAGGCCTTGGCAGGATACTGTACGGATGTAAACGTCATTATCCATCAGGACAACAGCATTACTGTTACAGATAATGGCCGCGGCATCCCTGTAGATCTCCACGAAACCGGCAAGCCTGCTGTAGAGGTAGTTTTGACTGTCCTCCATGCCGGCGGCAAGTTCGGCGGCGATGGCTACAAGGTATCCGGTGGTCTGCATGGCGTAGGCGTATCTGTAGTAAATGCCCTGAGCGAGTCTATGGAAGTAAAGGTAAAGCGTGATGGCAAGATCCATGAGATTGCCTTCAAGCGTGGCGTTACCACCTCTCCTATGAAGATCGTAGGCAACACTGAGGAAACAGGTACTATGGTACATTTCCTCCCAGACAAGGAAATCTTTACTGTTACCCAGTATAGCTATGATACCTTGAAGCATCGCCTCCGGGAGCTGGCCTTTCTGAACAAGGAAATCACCATCCATCTCCATGATGAACGCAGCGGCAAAAGCGAGAGCTTCCACTATGACGGCGGCATTCGCTCCTTTGTGCAGCATCTGAACCGGAAGAAGGAAGTGCTGAATCCTGAGCCAATTTATTTCAATGGCACTAAGGATGATATTGTAGTGGAGGTAGCCCTTCAGTACAACGACAGCTATCAGGAAAATCTTTATAGTTTCGTCAACAATATCAACACGGAAGAAGGCGGCACACATCTTGCCGGCTTTAAGATTGCCTTGACCCGTGCCGGCAATGACTATGCCAAGAAGAACAATATCATCAAGGGCAACCAGGCCAACCTTAGCGGTGAGGATATCCGTGAGGGTCTTACCTGCGTTATTAGCTTAAAGATAAGGGAGCCTCAGTTTGAGGGTCAGACCAAGACCAAGCTGGGCAACTCCGAGGTTCGTGGCATTGTGGATTCCATTGTATCTGAAGGTTTGAATGAATACTTTGAGGAGCATCCTGATGTGGCAAAGAGGATCCTTGACAAGGCTCTCACAGCCTCCCGTGCCCGTGAAGCTGCCCGCAAGGCTCGTGAGCTTACCCGCCGCAAGAATGCCCTGGAGTTCAATGCAGGATTGCCAGGCAAGCTGGCTGACTGCTCCGTAAAGGATCCTGAGCACTGCGAAATCTTCATCGTAGAGGGTGATTCTGCCGGTGGTTCTGCCAAGCAGGGACGTGACAGAAGATTCCAGGCCATCCTGCCTATCCGAGGCAAGATTCTTAACGTAGAAAAGGCTCGTCTGGACCGCATCTATGCCAATGCAGAAATCCGTACTATGATTACTGCCTTTGGCAGCGGCATCAGTGATGAATTTGACCTGTCCAAGCTCCGCTACAACAAGATTGTCATTATGACAGATGCGGATGTGGATGGTGCCCATATCAGAACCTTGCTGCTGACCTTCTTCTACCGTTACATGAAGCCATTGGTGGAGCATGGTCATGTTTATATTGCTCAGCCACCTCTTTATCAGATCCGCAAGGGCAAGAAGCATTGGTACACCTACAGCGATGATGAGCTGACCATGAAGCTGGATGAGGTAGGCCGTGACGGTGTTACTATCCAGAGATATAAGGGCCTTGGCGAGATGAACCCTGAGCAGCTGTGGGATACCACCATGAATCCAGAGGGCAGGACCATGCTGCAGGTAAGCATGGAGGATGCAGAGGCAGCCGATGAGCTATTTACCATCCTCATGGGTGACAAGGTAGAGCCTCGTCGCCAGTTTATCGAGGAGCACGCCAAGCTGGTTCGCAATTTGGATATCTAAAAATACATAGAGGATTTCCCTGCCTGGAGGTACAAGGAGGACTTGGCTATCTAGGCGGGGAATTTTTGTATCTATGGGAGAAGTGCAAAGCGACTATACAATTTCATATGATGGTAATTATATTTATAAAAACAATAAGAAAAAAGTATTGCTTTGCAGAAAAAATATTATAAAATAATATTGACAATAGAAAATATAGGTAGTATACTACATACAACAGGAGAGATAAGACGATGATTAACAAAGTATCATTCAAGGATCAGGTCTATCAGTACCTGAAAAGCGGCATAATCAAGGGTGAGCTGAAAACAGGAGAAATCTACTCTGAGCAGCAGATTGCCACCAGGTTGGAGGTATCTCGTACCCCAGTAAGGGAGGCAGTTATCCGTCTGGTAAATGAAGGTATGCTGGAGGTGCTCAGCAACAGAGGCTGGACTGTCCGTCCCGTAGCTGCTGAGGATATTCAGGAAATCATCCAGGCTCGTATTGCCATTGAGGGCTATTGTGTCCGTTATCTGGCAAGGCATTATTCCGAAGCCTTTGGGCAGGATTATCTGGCCAGGTTGAAGGCATGCCAGGCAGCCAGCGAAAAATTTGCCTTGGATGAAAACAGCCATTATGAATACATGAAGGCTGATACGGATTTTCATAGTCTATTGGTGGAGAGCACAGGAAACTCCTATCTGCTGAAGCTTAGCAATCAGATGCGGGCTAAGGTAGAGCAGGCAACCTACAACTCACTAAATCTCAACAGCCGCAGTGCCATGGCTTGCTTTGAGCATCAAGAGATACTGAAGCAGCTTATGGTGGGCAATGAGGAGGCGGCAATCAGGGCATTTATGCTCCACATGGAGAAAACCGCCCAGGTGCTGGGAACTTCCTTGCCAGAATGAAAAAGTAAAATGGCTCATAGGCTCTATGAGCTTTTTTAAGAAGTTAGGTAGTATACTACATACAAGTTAATGGAGGGGTATAAAATGAAGAAGATTGGTTTTGTTGGTCTGGGAATTATGGGCAAGCCTATGGTACGCAACCTTTTGAAGGCTGGCTATGAGGTAACAGTATTCGATATTGTTGAGGATGCTGTAAAGGCTATGGTTGAGGCTGGAGCTGTAGGGGCTGCTTCTGCCAAAGAAGTAGCTGCTGATAAGGATGTTGTTATCACCATGGTGCCAAGCGGCCCTATTGTACGTTCCTTGCTGAAGGGTGAGGATGGTATTCTGGCAGGTGTAAAGCCAGGCACCATTATTGCAGATATGAGCTCCGTTACTCCAGTAGAGTCCAAGGAGTTTGCTGACCTGGCTGCTGAAAAGGGCTGCTCTTTCTTGGATGCACCTGTAAGCGGCGGCGAGCCTGGTGCTATTGATGGTACTCTTGCTATCATGGTAGGCGGCGACCAGAAGGTTCTGGATGAGGCTATGGATGTATTCAAGGCCATGGGTTCCTCTGTTACCTTGGTAGGTCCAAACGGCAGCGGCTCTGTTACCAAGCTGGCTAACCAGGTTATTGTAAACCTGAACATTGCAGCTGTTTCTGAGGCACTGGTATTGGCAACCAAGGCTGGTGCAGATCCAAAGAAGGTATATGAAGCCATCCGTGGCGGACTGGCAGGCAGCAGCGTCCTGGATGCCAAGGCTCCAATGATGTACAGCCGCAACTTCAAGCCAGGCGGACCTATCAAAATCAACCTGAAGGATATTACCAATGTTATGGACACTGCCAAGGGCTTGGAGCTGCCAATGATCATGACCGGCATTCTACAGCAGATCATGCACAGCCTGAAGGCTACTGGCCATCTCATGGATGACCATAGCGGCATTGTTCAGTTCTATGAGAACATTTCCGGCGTTATCGTAAAGAGCCACGAAGCATAAAATAGGAGGAGTAAAGCATTATGAAGGTATTGAAATCTGAATTATTTGCCACCATTCCTGCTGTTGATGAGGCCAAGGTTGAGGAGCTGCTGCAGGCAGAACGGGCAGGCTTCAACAAGAAAATTATCGTATTGGATGATGACCCTACCGGTGTACAGACCGTAAATGGCATCCATGTATATACTGATTGGACTGAGGAAAGCATTGCCGCAGGCTTTGCTGAGGAAAACAATATGTTCTTCATCCTCACCAATTCCCGGGCTTTCTCCGCTGCTTATACCAAGGAAGTTCATGAGCTGATTGCCAACAGGGTTATGGCTGAGGCCAAGAAAACCGGCAAAGATTTCATGATCATCAGCCGCAGCGACTCTACCCTGAGAGGCAACTATCCAATAGAGACTGCCACCCTGGCTGCTGTTCTAGAGCAGGGTGAAGGCCAGACTGTAGATGGTGAAGTACTGATGCCATTCTTCAAGGAAGGCGGCAGATTTACCATCGGTGATATCCACTATGTACAGGAGGGTGACTACCTGGTTCCTGCTGGTGAAACCGAGTTTGCCAAGGACAAGACCTTTAGCTACACCAAGTCAAATATGGCTGAATATGTAGAGGAAAAGACCAAGGGTGAGTACAAAGCAGATAGCGTTACCTGCATCAGCTTGGAGGATATCCGCAGCATTAATGTAGACAAGATTACTGAGCAGCTCATGGCGGTAAAGGATTTCAACAAGGTTATCGTCAATGCTGTAGACTATGTAGATGTAAAGGTATTTGCCATTGCCATGCTGAAGGCTATGAAGGCAGGCAAAAAGTTCATGTTCCGCACTGCAGCTGCCTGGACCAAGGTATTTGGCGGTGTTGCCGACAAGGCACTTTTGCAGAAAGATGAGCTGGTAGTACCTGGCAATACCAATGGCGGGTTGATTATTATTGGATCCCATGTAAAGAAAACCACTGACCAGCTGGAGAGCCTGAAGGAACTGGACACTGTCAAGTTCATCGAGTTCAACCATATGCTGGTTCTAGAGCCGGAGAAGCTGGAAGCAGAGCTAAAGAGCGTTATCGGTCAGGTAGAGGAGGCCATTAAATCTGGCCAGACTGTAGCCGTATATACAGGCCGCAAGCGTTTTGATGCAGGCTCCGAGGAAGAATCCCTGCGGGTATCTGTTAAGATTTCTGAGGCTATTACCAGCATTGTCAGCCGCCTGTCCATCCAGCCAGGCTTCCTGATTGCCAAGGGCGGCATTACCTCCAGTGATGTAGGTGTCAAGGGACTGTCTGCTAAATGTGCCTTGGTTCTGGGCCAGGTAGCTCCTGGTATTCCAGTATGGCGTGTAGGACCAGAGAGCAAGTTCCCTGGCATGAGCTATATTATCTTCCCAGGCAATGTAGGTGCTGTTACCACTCTCCGGGATGTAGTAGCTATGCTGCAGAAAAACTGAGGTGTCCTATGCTGATAAATTTGCAGCAGATGCTGAAGCTGGCTGAAGAAAATCAGCAGGCCATAGGCTCCTTCAATGTGTACAATGTAGAATCCCTCCAGGCTGTCCTGGAGGGAAGTGAAGGCAAGGATCCGGTGATTATTGCCTTTGGTGAAAAATACGACAGCCATATGCCTATTGAGGCTATGGCAGCTTTGGTAAAATATTATTGCGGCTGCTCATCCCAGCAGGTAGTTCTCCATTTGGATCACTGCAAGGAGCCAGCTAATATCCTGCGAGCCATCAAGGCAGGCTTTACCTCTGTAATGTTTGATGCTTCCTACAAGCCGTTAGCAGAAAATATCCAGGCTACGGCTGAAATGGCCAAGGTAGCCCACTGGGCGGGAGTCAGCATAGAAGGTGAGCTAGGGTATATGAATGAGGAGGACGGCACTGGTGATGCAGGTGATGCATCAAGCTACACTAAAGTAGCAGATGCCGCAGCCTTTGCCAGTCATACAGGGGTGGATGCACTGGCTATTGCCATTGGTAATGCCCATGGCATATACAAGGGTGAGCCGCATCTTGATTTGGACAGGCTAACGGAAATCCATGGGGCGGTAGATGTTCCATTGGTGCTTCATGGTAGCTCAGGCATACCAAAGGAACTTCTGCAGGAGGCTATCCAAAGGGGCATCCGCAAAATCAATATCAACACTGAGGTGTCCACTGGTGGTATCAAGACAGCCAGAGAATTTCTTCAGGAGCATGTTGATAAAAATACCAGGTTTGAGACATTGGCCAAGGCCGCCGAAAAGACCATGGCAGGGATTGTGTCTCAGTATATAGACTGGTTCAGCCTGAGGGCATAATAGCCAAAGAGTGTATATCTAGGGGTTCGGGAAGGTAAAGGAGGATTATTTTGGAAACGGCATTTCTGGCAGGCACATTGATTTCCGCTATTGCGCTTGTTGTATTTTTGATAATGCGGGTTCATATCCAGGCCTTTGTAGGCTTGATAATAGTTTGCTTCTATGTAGGGCTTGTTACCGGCATGCCGCTTTTGGATATTTGTAAATCCATTGAGGCAGGCATGGGCAGTACCTTGGGATTTTTGGCAACGGTACTAGGTTTTGGCAGTATTCTCGGCAAGATGCTGGAAACCTCTGGCGGTGCTGAGAGGTTAGCCAGGACGCTTATCAACAAGTTTGGCCAGAAGCGTGCCAACTGGGCCATGATGGTAGTTGGCTTGATTACAGGTATTCCTGTATTCTTCCAGGTGGGCTTTGTCCTGCTGATTCCGCTGGTTATCAGCGTAGCCAGGGCTACTGGCCTGTCCATAGTCCGTATCGGCGTACCTATTGGTATATCTCTACAGATTGTTCACTGTATGTTGCCGCCACATCCAGCTGCCATGGCTATTACAGCCACCCTTGGTGCTGATGTAGGCAAGGTAATCCTCTTAGGTTTGGGTGTGTGCATTATCTGTGCAGCCGTAGGCGGTCCTATCTGGACCCGCTTTATCCATAAGGGCATTGAGTCCGATTTAGACAGCCTGAAGGCTGAGGCAGAGCCTGTACCAGATAGTGAGCTGCCAAACTTTGGCATTACCCTCTTTACTGTACTTTTGCCAATGCTGATTATGGTTTCCAAGACCATCTTTGAGCTTTCTCCATGGAAGGGCTCAGAAATCGGCACATTGGTTAATTTTATCGGCAATCCTATTACTGCCCTGCTTATCTCTGCTTTCTTTGCTTATTGGTCCTTGGGCCTGGCAAGGGGCAAGACCATGCAGGAGCTGCTAAAGTACACTGAGCAGTGCTTTGCTCCAGTAGCAGGTATTCTGCTGGTTATTGGTGCCGGCGGTGCCTTCAACAAGGTTCTCATAGACAGCGGCCTGGGCATCAAGCTGGGAGATATTCTTACCTCCCTGGATATGAGCCCATTGATTCTAGCATGGCTAGTAGCAGCTGTTATGAGATTTGCGGTAGGCTCTGCTACTGTATCCATGATGACCTCTGCAGGTATCGTACTGCCAATGCTGCCACAGTATCCAAATCTGGATCCTGCTATTGTATGTCTGGCTGTTGGCTCTGGTGCTATCTGCTTCTCCCATGTAACAGACTCCGGCTTCTGGATCGTAAAGGAATACTTTGGCCTGACTGTACAGGGAGCCTTGAAGTCCTATACCGCAGCAACCTGTGTGGCATCATTGACAGCTATTTCCGTAACCTTGCTATTGGCCCAGGTTTTAGGCTAAAATAGGGATATTGGAAAATAAAGTACAATAAAGGGAGCTGATGAAATGAAGTATGAAGCAACTATTACCGCCATTGGCGAATCCGTCCTTTCCTATATGAAAATCCGGGACAGCCTGATCCTCTTTGACAAGGATGTACCACCAGCCTACGAAAGCATGGTGGTGTCCCATACCAAATCCCAGTTGGCTGAGGAGATTGCAGTCGGTGACAAGCTGATTATTGCCGACCGTGAATATACTGTCTCCGATGTAGGTGATACAGCCAACGAAAATCTCCGTGAGCATGGCCATGTTACCCTGGTATTTGGCCACAACAAAAAGGCAGAGATGCCAGGCCAGATTGCCCTGGAGGGCACAGGAGTGCCACGGGTCATGATCGGAGACAATATCATTTTTCTGTAAAATCTAACTCGTACAATCTCTAACTTTAATCTCTAATAGCATATTATATTCCTATTATCACACATCCCCCCGTGTGAGCAGAAGAGCTGTCAATGGACGGCTCTTTTTTTGCAGCGAATATGAAAGAGAGTGAGTTCATATGGGGAAACTTTCAGCATTAGAGATAAATTTGACATTTTGATGTTTTTTTGATACTATCATAGAAACAAATGAAGTTTTAGACATTTTTCAGAGTATAATGCTATATTATCAATATAGGGATTTACTGAATACTAGATAAGGAGAAATGATTATGAACACGCTAAAGACTACTGTTCTCATGGCTTTGCTGATGGGCATTATGATAGCTGTAGGCGGAGCCTTTGGAGGCCGGGGAGGAGCCATGCTGATGCTCATCTTTTCCCTGGGATTTAACTTTGTTACCTATTGGTTCAGCGACACCATTGTGTTGAAGACCTACAACGCCCAAGAGGTGGATGAGCAGAGTGCACCTCAGCTCTACGGCTTGGTAGAGAGGCTGGCTGCCAATGCAGAGCTGCCTATGCCTCGGGTATATATTGTCAACAGCGGTACCCCAAATGCCTTTGCTACAGGCCGCAATCCATCCCATGCTGCAGTGGCTGTTACCACTGGCCTAATGAATGCACTGAGCTATGAGGAAATCGGTGGTGTACTGGCCCATGAGCTTTCCCATGTAAAGCACCGTGATACATTGATATCCTGCGTGGCAGCAGCCATGGCAGGCGTGATTTCCACCATTGCCAATATTGCCCAGTGGGCAGCCATCTTCGGAGCAGGTCGCTCCAGTGATGACGACAACGGCGGCGGTATCGTTGGACTGATTGTGACAGTGGTTATTGCCCCTATTGCAGCAGCCCTTATCCAGATGGCCATTTCCCGCTCTAGGGAATATGATGCCGACAAGTCCGGTGGTGAAATATGCGGCGACCCTAATGCCCTGGCAGATGCCCTGGAGAAGATAGAATATTATTCCCTCCATGGTCCAACCCTGGCCCATGCCAGCACCACCACAGCCCATATGTGCATTATCAATCCGCTGGCAGGCTCCAAGCAGACCTTAGCAAACCTGTTCAGCACCCATCCTCCTACGCAGGAGCGTATCGCCAGACTGCGTCAGCAGGCTCTGACTATGAGCAAATAAAGCAAAAATTCTCCCCATGTCCTCAGATGTGGGGATTTTTTTGCATAACAAAAGCCCCTATGAAACATCGCTATTTCATAGGGGTTATTTAGCTATTATCATATTTTTAATATCGGCTCATTCGCAACCACCAGTTAAGAATCCTGCCTACTAAGAAGCCTACCAAGCCAGTACCCAAGTTGCCTTTGATTACTACTTCAGAAGGGGTGGACTCATTATCCTTGATCTTGGCAGCTTCACGCATCTCCTTCAGCTTGTCGAAGAGTCCGCCACCTGCTACCATATCAAGTTCCATATTGTTCAGTGCTACTACATTAGTCTTAGTCATTTTAACCACCTCCATTTTGTACTTTATATGTTATTCATCTCTAAATTCTTTGTGAATTTGTTTTCCTGAATCTTATACGCAGGATGGGGAGATCCATTACATGGAAATTGTTATTTTCAAAAAAATACACCAGGTCAAAGGGCAATTCATGCATCGTTGTCTAGACTGTGGTATAATTATAGCAAAGAAAGCCGTTGATAAAGGAGGTGGCATTGTGCCTATAAAGGATTGGAAAAAGGCTACAATCAGTGACAATTTCATGTTTCGCCTGGTTATGGAAAAGCCTCAGCACTGCAAGACTCTCATAGAGAGGATCCTGGGCATCAAGATCCGTGAGTTGGTTTACATGGAAGCAGAGAAGAGCTTTGAGGCCAAGCTTGCTAGCAAGGGAGTCCGCCTGGACTTGTATGTGGTAGATGAGGATGGCATTGCCTATGATATAGAAATGCAAATGAGCGAGGAGTACAAAGAGTTCCTTGGTAGAAGAACTAGGTACTATGTCTCCA
>CAVFWX010000003.1:0-38813 GCA_963626225.1 Anaerotignum sp. | reverse complement strand
AGCAGTGCTCATAGACTGACAAACTTTTGACAAACTTTTCCAGAAAAGCACATAAAAAACCGGCATTAAAACGCATTAAAAGCAGGGAAAAAGCATTAAAAACAGCCCTTTAGGAATGAGCTGAACACAAAACAAGAAGAACATGATCTGATAGAATTTAATGAAAAGCCTCGCCTAGTTGCGGGGCTTTTTTGTTGCCTGTTTACTGCTGATAGGAACAGTAAATAATTTTTGCAGCTGCCAAGGAAAAATCCTTGCATTCTGTGCTTATGTTATGCTATAATGCAAAACGGTGTAATTATGAAAAACGCACGCTGGCTGATATTTGTACTGTGCCCTACGGGTTTAACAAAGGATGAGGCTGGCGGAGGAAAAGAAAAACAGGAGGTGCACCACTATGGCAGTTGTTTCTATGAAACAGTTATTGGAGGCTGGTGTTCATTTCGGACATCAGACTAGAAGATGGAACCCTAAGATGGCTAAGTACATCTTCACCGAGCGTAATGGTATCTACATTATCGATCTTCAGAAGACCGTAAAGAAGGCTGAGGAGGCTTATAGCTTCGTACGCAGCATCGCAGAGGAAGGCAAGTCCGTACTCTTCGTTGGTACCAAGAAGCAGGCTCAGGAGGCTATTAAGGACGAGGCTCTGAAGGCTGACATGTATTTCGTAAACGAGCGTTGGCTGGGCGGCATGCTCACTAACTTCCAGACCATCCAGAAGCGTATCAACCGCTTGAAGGAGCTGGAGGCTATGGAAGCTGACGGTACTTTCGAGGTTCTCACCAAGAAAGAGGTTCAGGGTCTGAAGCACGAGATGGAGAAGCTGGAGAAGTATCTCGGTGGCATCAAGGACATGGACAAGCTCCCAGGTGCTCTGTTCATCGTTGACCCTCGCAAGGAGCGTATTGCTGTTGCTGAGGCTCACAAGCTGCACATTCCTATCGTTGCTATCATTGATACCAACTGCGATCCAGACGAGATTGACTACCCAATCCCTGGCAACGACGATGCAATCCGTGCAGTACGTCTGCTGACTGGCAAGATTGCTGATGCAATCATCGAGGGCCGTCAGGGCGAGGCTGCTGAGGCTGTTGCTGAGGACGCTGAGTAATTTTTACTCATCCAAATAAGAATTGATGGGGTAAAGGGACAGTTTTTATCCCTTTACCCTTTTTTTAAAAGGAATTTGAGGAGGATATATATAATGGCACAGATTACTGCTGCATTGGTTAAGGAACTGCGCGAGATTACTGGCGCAGGCATGATGGACTGCAAGAAGGCTCTGGTTGAGTGCGAGGGCGACAAGGACAAGGCTATTGATTATCTCCGTGAGAAGGGCATTGCCAAGGCTGCTAAGAAGGCTGGCCGTATTGCTTCCGAGGGCGTTGTAGCTGCTGCCGCTGCTGGCAACACTGCTGCCATCGTTGAGGTAAACTCCGAGACTGACTTCGTTGCCAAGAACGAGAACTTCCAGAACCTGGTAAAGAAGATTGCTGAGCACATCGTTGCTACCAAGCCTGCTGACATGGATGCTCTGAATGCTTCCCAGCTGGATGGCAAGACCGTTGCAGAGGTTATGACTGAGGCTGTTGCTTCCATCGGCGAGAAGCTGTCCCTCCGTCGTTTTGAGGTTTATACCACTGAGTCCGGCAAGCTGGCTACCTACATCCACATGGGCGGCAAGATCGGTGTTATCGTAGAGCTGTCCGGCGGTGACGAGGCTCTGGGCAAGGATGTTGCTATGCAGATCGCAGCAGCTAAGCCTCAGTGCATTGGCCGTGATGATGTTGACCAGGAAGCTCTGGCTCACGAGCGTGAGGTTCTCCGCAAGCAGGCTCTGGAAGAGGGCAAGCCTGAGAAGATCGTTGAGAAGATGGTTGACGGCCGTATCAACAAGTACTACAAGGAAGTTTGCCTGGTTGAGCAGGAGTTCGTTAAGGATTCCGACAAGACCATTAAGGACATCTTGGCTGGCGTAGAGGTTCGTCGTTTCGCACGCTTCGAGATGGGCGAGGGCCTGGAGAAGAAGAACGAGGACTTCGCAGCCGAAGTTGCCGCTCAGATGCAGTAAGAAATCAAAAAAGTTTGACAAAAGCAGAGGACACTTGTTGTTCTCTGCTTTTTAAAAGCGTATAATTACATTATATAAGGATGATTATTTCTCGTATTTAGGAGGGATTTTTAGTGGGAGCAGCTAAATATAAGCGCATCATTCTGAAGCTTAGCGGTGAGTCCTTGGCAGGGGAGCAGGGCTTTGGCATCAACCCAGCAGTAGTTGAGGCTATTGCCAAGCAGATCAAAAAGGTACATGAGGATGGGGTAGAGGTTGCCATCGTAGTAGGCGGCGGCAATATCTGGCGTGGACTTTCTGGCAGTGCCAAGGGCATGGATCGTGCCCAGGCTGACTACATGGGCATGCTGGCCACCTGTATGAATGCACTGGCTATGCAGGATGGCCTCCATCAGGTAGGGGTTCAGTCCCGGGTGCAGACCGCCATTGAAATGCGTCAGGTAGCAGAGCCTTATATCCGTGGCAAGGCTATCCGCCACATGGAAAAGGGCCGGGTTGTGATCTTCGGTGCCGGCACTGGCAATCCATATTTTTCCACTGACACTACCGCAGCCCTGAGAGCTGCAGAAATCAAGGCTGATGTTATCCTTATGGGCAAGAAGGGCACTGACGGCATCTATGATTCCGATCCAAACAAGAACCCTGATGCCAAGAAGTTTGATAGCCTTAGCTACTCCGAGATTCTGGCCAGAAGGCTGGCTATTATGGATACCACTGCCACCAGCCTGTGCATGGACAATGATATTCCATTGGTAGTATTCAACATTGAGGATTATGAAAATATTTACCGGGCAGCTATCGGTGAGGTTATCGGTACTACCGTAGGAGGTAATTGATTTTGGTTAAAGAGATTATTGCAAACAACAAGGAGCGTCTGGAGAAGTCCATCGCTGCCCTGAAGCGTGAATTTGGTTCCCTGAGAGCTGGCCGTGCTACCCCATCCCTTCTGGACAAGGTAATGGTTGACTACTATGGCACACCAACTCCTGTAAACCAGGTAGCCAAGGTTTCCGTGCCTGAGCCTCGCATGATCATGATCCAGCCTTGGGAAAAGAGCCTGATGCATGATATTGAGAAGGCCATCATGAAGTCTGATTTGGGTTTGTCTCCAAATTCTGATGGCACTGCCATCCGCCTTTCCATTCCACAGCTAACCCAGGAACGTCGTCAGGAGCTGGTAAAGACCGTAGGCAAGAAGGCAGAGGAGGCCAAGGTTGCTATCCGCAATATCCGTCGTGACGGCAACGATGCCATCAAGAAGCTGGAAAAGGCCAAGGAGATTACCGAGGACGAGTCCAAGAAGGGCCAGGAGGATGTACAGAAGCTGGTAGATAAGTACATCAAGACTGTTGATACTCTGAAGGAAGCCAAGGACAAGGAGATTATGGAGGTCTAAGGCAGGAATATGGCCTTTTTCCTGAGTTATTTGCTGTGAAGGGAGTATTTTATATGCCCGATATTGTAGGAATGCCCTGGGATTTGGCTAAAAACTTGCTAAACGAGGCTGAAATAATGTATAATTCAGTTATCAGTTATCCCACAAAGAGTTTTTTCCCTTTGAAGGATAATGGATATTACGTCATTAAACAGAGGAATCTGGATGACGGAGAGTTAGAGGTAACATTAGCAGCTCGTCTGCTGAAGGAGGTGTCCAGTAATGGCTTACAAGATTGGTGATGAGTGTATTTCCTGCGGTTCTTGTGCAGGTACCTGCCCTGTTGAGGCTATCAGCGAGGGTGAATCTCATTTCGAGATTAGTGAGGATGTCTGCGTAGAGTGCGGTGCATGTGCAGCAGGCTGCCCTGTAGGTGCTATTGAAGCTCCTTGATGAGTTTTGACCTGGAAGTTGTGTAACCAGGGCGAAAGAAACAGACTGCCCCTCTGAAGTTCTTTGGAGGGGCTTATTTTCTTGATACAGGAGGTTATCATCGTGTGGAAAAAATTGTTTTCCGGTAGTCAGAAAACAGATGATGCTTCGGACAGATCCTATTTAGAGGAGCTGGACAAAAATCAGCTGCCACAGCATGTGGCTATTATTATGGATGGCAATGGCCGTTGGGCTACTGGCCAGGGGCTGATTCGCACAGCCGGACACAGAGCCGGTGTAAAGACACTGAAGAAGATTGTAAAGACCTGTACTGCACTGGGTATGAATGCCCTGACAGTATACGCCTTTTCTACGGAGAATTGGAAACGGCCTCATGCAGAGGTGGACTTTCTCATGGATCTCTTTTCTGAGTTTTTGGCAAAGGAAATCCAGGAGATGGTAGAGGATAATGTGAAAATTGATTTTATCGGCCGTACCTGGGAGCTGTCTAAGGGACTGCAAAAGCAGATTGCAGATGCTAGGCACCGTACCCGGGACAATACTGGGGTAAAATTTACTGTTGCCGTAAACTATGGTGGCCAGGACGAGCTGCTGCGGGCTGTGCAGGAGCTGGCTGCCCAGGCTGCCAAGGGCATGATAAAGCCAGAGGATATTGATGCTGGCATGCTGGACAGCAACCTTGATACAGCAGGGCTGCCGCCAGTAGACCTGGTAATCCGCACCAGCGGGGATATGCGACTTAGTAATTTCTTGCTGTGGCAGACAGCCTATGCAGAGTTTTGGTTTACGGATATAAATTGGCCTGATTTTACGCCGGAGGATTTTGGCAAGGCCTTGTATGAATTTGGACACAGGGACAGACGGTTTGGCGGCTTGTCCCAAAAGAAAAAATAAGGAGTGTCTTTATGCTGACAAGAATTATTACAGGTATAATCGGCATTGTAGCGGCAGCCTTTGTCATCCAGACCGGAGGCATGCTTTTTGGTATATGCGGCACGGTGCTGGCCCTGGGAGCCTGGGTGGAATACTGCAACGCCTTTGACAGGAAGGGCTATCGTCCTGCCGTGATATTGGGTGGCTTGGTGATTGCCGCCATGTGTTATTATTCCATGTATGGCATCAATGGCAATGTGTTAATCTTTTTCGCTACAGCAGGCACATTGCTGATTTTCCTGATGACGGTGCTGCGGCATGGTGCCTTCAGCGTGCCATCAGCAGCTGTATCCGTGGCAGGTATTTTCTACATAGGCCTGTCCTTTGCCCATCTTCTTGCCCTGAGGGTGACCTCTGTCTATGGCATAGTGGAGGTGCCTACCGGCATTGAAATCAATATTGAGGCAATTCCTACGGGACTGGCAGGCTTTGATATGGGCTGTGCCCTGGTTTGGATAGCCCTTATCGGCACCTGGGCCAGCGATACCTTTGCCTATTTTGCCGGCTGTCTTTTGGGGAGCCACAAGCTGTGCCCTGCTATTAGCCCAGGCAAGACAATAGAGGGCTTTATTGGAGGACTTATTGGTACCACCCTTTCCGTAGCAGGACTGGGCGTGCTTTTTGACTTCAATGTGCCTATGATGGCAGTATTGGGCTTCTGTATCTGTATAGTTGCCACATTGGGTGATTTGGTAGAATCTGTTGCTAAACGTTATACTGGTATCAAGGATTCCAGTCATTTGATTCCAGGCCATGGTGGTATCTGGGATCGTTTTGACAGTATGATTTACACGGTGCCATTTGTTTATTATTTCGTGCAGTTTGTGGATATTGCCGCAAAATAATGAGGTAGGGGCTTATGAAAAATCTAGTTGTATTGGGGTCAACTGGCTCCATCGGTACCCAGACCTTGGACGTAGTCAGGGAGCATCCTGATCTTTTCCATGTGTCCGTACTGGTGGCCAATCGCAGCGATGAGTTGCTGGAAAAGCAGATTGAGGAATTTCAGCCGGAGCTGGCAGTGCTGTCTGATGAGGCAGCCTACGGCAGGCTGAAGGAAAGATATAAGGGGAAAACAGAGCTGGCAGGAGGCAGGCAGGCGGTAATTGATTCTGCCACCTATCCAGAGGCCCAGGTGGTGGTAACCTCCCTTATGGGCTTTGCAGGCTTGGAGCCTACTTTGGCGGCACTGGATGCCGGCAAGGATATTGCCTTGGCAAATAAGGAAACCTTGGTGGTAGCTGGTGAGCTGGTTATGGCCAAGGCCAAGGAGCTGGGGAGAGCAATCTTGCCTGTTGACAGTGAGCATTGTGCCCTGTTCCAATGCCTTCAGGGACAGGACAGAGGAGCTGTTGAGAAGCTGATTCTTACAGCCTCTGGTGGCCCTTTCCGTGGGAAAAAGGCAGAGCAGCTGACTCAGGTAACAAAGAGTGATGTACTGGCTCACCCAACCTGGAATATGGGACAGAAGATTACCGTTGACTCTGCTTCCTTGGTGAACAAGGGACTGGAGGTTATTGAGGCCAGATGGCTTTATGATGTAAGCTACGATCAGATTCAGGTGGTGGTACATCCTCAGAGCATTGTCCACTCCATGGTGCAGTATCAGGACGGCACTGTTATGGCCCAGCTGGGCTGTACGGATATGCGTCTGCCTATTCAGTATGCCCTGACTTATCCTGACAGAGTGGCTTCTCATTTCCCAAGGGTGGATTTCTATGAGCTGGCCAAGCTGACCTTTGAAAAGCCTGATATGGATACCTTCAAGGGACTGAAGCTGGCTTTCCAGGCAGGCCGTACCGGAGGAACCATGCCATGTATCATGAATGGAGCCAATGAGGTGGCTGTAGAGGCATTCTTGAAGGGACAGGCTGGTTTTCTGGATATTTATACCCTGATTGAAAAGGCCATGGATGCCGGCAAGGTGGAGTATCAGCCGGATTTGGAGCAGCTTTTGGCTGCTGACAGCTGGGCCCGTGAATTTACCCGTCAGGAGCTGGCAAAATTGTGATTTAATGCCGGGGGGCTGCGGCTCCTGGGCAGGAGGAATATAAATGACATTGACGACAATAGTGGCTGCCATATTCGTATTTGGCCTTTTGGTAACAGTCCATGAGCTGGGGCATTTTACTGTGGCCAAGTTGACAGGCATGCGGGTTGATGAATTTGCCATTGGCTTCGGACCTCAGATTTGGAGCCGCAAATATGGCGAAACCAGGTATTCCCTGCGGTTGATACCCTTAGGTGGTTTCAACAGGATTGCTGGCATGGACTATGAAATCATGGAAAATGCCGGTAATGGAGAAGAGCGGGATGACAACAAGCTGATTATCCGCCAGGAAGATGATGATGCAGGGGAGCGGGCTTATTTCCGCCGTCCTATCTGGGCCAGAATGGCCATGGTGCTGGCTGGCTCCATTATGAATTTCATCCTGCCAATATTCATCTTCTTCGGTATTTTCTGCTTCTCAGGGGTGGCTACTCCCTCCATGGAGCCGGTAATCGGTACCGTGGTGGCTGACCGTCCTGCAGCTATGGCAGGTTTGCAGGCTGGGGACAGGGTTGTGGCCCTTAACGATGAGCCAGTAAATGCCTGGACTGATATTACCACCAAGCTTCAGGGACAGGCTGGCCGTACCTTTAAGGTTACTTATCAGCGAGATGGTCAGGAAAGGAATGCTACCTTGATTCCGGAGGAGGACAAGGCAACCCAGAGGGCTGTTATCGGTATCACCAGCAGCGTGGAAACCTATCAGCCGGGGGTAATTGAGTCCGTGAAGCTGGCATTCCAGAAGGAATTTTATGTTATGGGTGCCATGATTGGAGCCCTTGTGCAGCTGGTACAGGGCACCGCAGGCACAGCAGAGCTTTCCGGGCCTATTGGGGTAGCCCAGATGGCAGGAGAGGTGGCCCAGCAGGGTATTCTGCCGCTGTTGAACTTTGCGGCCTTCCTGAGCCTGAATTTGGGTATCATCAATTTGCTGCCTGTACCAGCATTAGATGGTGGACATTTTGTCATGCTGGTGTTGGAGGCTCTTAGAGGCAAGCCTATGGGTCCCAAGGCCATGTATTATATTCAGGCCACTGGCATGGTGCTTTTGGTAAGTTTGATGATATTTACTACATTTAATGATTTGACCAGATAATGAGATAGGATGTGACATAGCTTCATGATAGAGCGGAAGAAAACCAGAAGAATCTATATAGGCAATGTGGCTATTGGTGACGGAGCACCTATCTCCGTCCAGTCCATGACCAATACCAAGACTACGGATACGGAAAATACCGTGGCACAGATTAATGCTCTCCAGGCAGCAGGCTGTGATATCGTACGGCTGGCTGTGCCAGATATGGATGCAGCCAAGAATCTTGGCAATATTATTGCCAAGGTAAATGTGCCACTGGTGGCAGATATTCATTTTGACTATCGCCTTGCCTTGGAAGCCATTAATCAGGGAATTTCTGCCTTGCGGCTAAATCCTGGCAATATTGGCGGCGAGGACAGGGTCAAGGCTGTGGTAAAGGAAGCCAAGGCACATCATATTCCTATCCGCATCGGGGTAAATGCTGGTTCCTTGGACAAGGTACTATTGGAAAAATACGGGGGCATTACGGCAGAGGCCTTGGTGGAATCTGCCCTGCAGCATGTGCGGATCTTAGAGCAGCAGGATTTCTACGACATGAAGATTTCCTTGAAGGCCCATGATGTGCCATTGACTCTGGAGGCATATCAGCTTATGTCCCAGCGGGTGGATTATCCATTGCATCTGGGAATTACTGAGGCTGGTACAGCCCGTACCGGCATGATTAAATCCGCTGTAGGCATTGGTGCTCTGCTGGCTCAGGGAATTGGCGATACCTTCCGCATTTCCCTTACTGGTGACCCTGTGGTGGAGGTAAAGGTGGCCAATGAGATTTTGAAGTCCCTGGGACTGAGGGAATATGGCCCTACCTTGATTTCCTGCCCTACCTGCGGCAGAACCTGCATTGATCTGGCAGGGATTGCGGATCAGGTGGAGGAGCGTCTGGCTGATGTGAAGAAGCCTATTTCCGTAGCGGTTATGGGCTGTGTGGTCAACGGCCCTGGTGAAGCCCGTGGAGCAGATGTAGGCATTGCTGGAGGCAACGGCGTAGGCCTGGTATTCCGCAAGGGTGAAATCGTCCGCAAGGTGGATGAAAAGAATCTGGTGGAAGAGCTGTTTAAGGAAATAGATTCCATTGTAAACGAGGAGGAAAAATAAAATTGCGTACTACTAATCTTTATGCACCAACTCTGAGAGAAACTCCTGCTGAAGCAGAGGTAAAGAGCCATCAGCTGATGCTCCGGGCAGGCATGATCCGCAAGGCTGCCGGTGGCTTGTACACCTATCTGCCATTGGCTTGGCGTACCATCAAGAAGATTGAGGAAATCATTCGTCAGGAAATGGACGCTGCAGGCGGCCAGGAGATTGCCATGCCTATCCTTCAGCCAGCGGAAATCTGGCAGGAAAGTGGCCGTTGGCCAGTATATGGTGCTGAGATGGTTCGTGTTACCGACCGCCATGGCCGCAAGTTCTGCCTTGGCCCTACCCATGAGGAAATGGTAACCACCCTGGTGCGGGATGAGGTTCGCTCCTACAAGCAGCTGCCATTGATGCTGTACCAGATTCAGAATAAATATCGTGATGAGATTCGCCCTCGTTTCGGCCTTATGCGTGGCCGTGAGTTTATTATGAAGGATCTCTATTCCTTTGATAAGGACGAAGAAGGCATGAACATTTCCTATCAGAAGATGTACGATGCCTACACCAATATCTACACCCGCATGGGTCTGGATTTCCGCCCTGTAGAGGCAGATAACGGTGCCATCGGCGGTGGCCATTCCCATGAATTTACCGTACTGGCAGAGGCTGGTGAGTCCAGCATTGCCTACTGCGATACCTGCGACTATGCAGCCAGCGATGAAAAGGCTGAGCTGAATGTTATCAAGGCAGCAGAGGAGGAAATCCTGCCACTGGAGAAGAAGGATACCCCAAATACCTCTACCATTGATTTGGTACGGGAATATTTGAACCTGCCTATTGAGAAGTGCATTAAGGCTGTGGCTTTCCAGACAGATACTGACGAGTTGGTGCTGTGCTTTGTCCGTGGGGACCATGAGGTAAACGATGTAAAGGTAATCAATTTGCTGGATGGTGCATTGGAGCTTCGCATGGCTGATGATGAGGCTATCAAGACTGCCGGCGGTTGCCCTGGCTTCATGAGCCCTATTGGTATCAAGGAAGGCACTAAGATTATTGTAGACCAGACCGTTATGGAAATGTACAATGGCTGCGCCGGTGCCAATGAGGTCGACAAGCACTATATCAATGTAAATCCAAAGCGGGATTTCAAGGATGTAGTTGTAGCTGATATCCGCATGGTACAGGAGGGGGATTGCTGCCCTCACTGCAGCGGCCATATGAAGATGACCAGAGGCATCGAGGCTGGCCAGGTATTTACCCTGGGCACCAAGTATTCTGAGGCTCTCCATGCTACCTTCCTGGACGAGAACGGTCGGGAAAAGCCAATGATGATGGGCTGCTACGGCATCGGCGTAGGCCGTACCATGGCTGCTGCCATTGAGCAGAACAACGATGAGCACGGCATTATTTGGCCAAAGGCTATTGCACCATTTGAGGTGGTTGTAGTGCCTGTTAATGCCAAGAATGCAGAGCAGCTGGAGCTTTCTGAGAAGATTTATGGGGAGCTGAAGGCTGCCGGAGTGGATGTACTGCTGGATGACCGCAAAGATCGTGCGGGAGTGAAGTTCAAGGATGCAGATCTTATCGGCTATCCACTGCGTATTACCGTAGGCCCTAAGGCTGTAGCTGAGGATGCGTTGGAGCTGAAGGTACGTCGCAGCGGTGAGACCTTTGTGGCAACAGCTGCTGACACCACCAAGAAGGCATTGGAGCTGCTGCAGGACCTTTGATTTGCATAAATTGCCTGAAAAAATATGGGCAGATGAATTGCAAATAAATGCCCTGTCAAGAACTTTTACTTGACAAAGCATTTTCGTGTCGCTATAATAATTGAGGTTGATAGCTTTATGAAGATAAATATATCAAATTTGCAGGACCGACTGGGAGAGGCAGTTCCTTTTGAGTTCACTACCAATGCTCAGGAGCTGGATGCCCAGACGGATACTTATTCTTTCGATGGTGATATCCTGGTGAAGGGTGAGTATGTCAATACTGGTCGCTGTTACCGCTTTACTGGTACTATTAGCTGTACCAAGTCCTTTACCTGCGACCGCTGCTTGGAGCCATCCACTCAGCAACAGGAGCATGGTTTTAACGAGGAGTTTCAGCGGGGGAGCGAGCCGGAAAAAAATGGCGAAAAGGCCAGAATAGTGAATTATTTTGATGGCGATGTGATAGACCTGTCTCCGGTTATTCGGGATGTATTGCTGTCAGATCAACCATTGAATAATATATGCAACGCTGATTGTCGCGGTTTGTGCCTGAAGTGTGGTGCCAACCTCAATCATGGCGATTGTGGCTGTGACCGTACTGTTATTGACCCAAGACTTGCGGCATTGCAGCAATTATTGTTAAAGAAATAATTCGATTTTCGAAATCTTTTAAGGAGGTGTATCCTGAAATGGCAGTACCTAAGCGTAAGATGTCCAAGGCCCGTCGTGATTCCCGTCGTGCCAACTGGAAGCTGGAAGTTCCTGGCTATGTAGAGTGCCCACAGTGCCACGAGCCTAAGATGCCTCATCATGTTTGCACAGAGTGTGGTTACTATGATGGCAAGGAAGTAATTTCCGCAGCTGAATAATTGAGTAATTATGAGCAGATTTTTCATTCAGAGGGATGGAGATTCTGCTCATTTTACTTTGCCTTTCTTTTTTGATATAAAAAATACTGTACCAATCAATAAAAATTTATTATAATAGGCACAGGGAGTCTGTACGGGTTCGTCGGCATTCCCTGATTTTATATTTTATGCTTGCCTTTTTCATATTTACCATGTATAATTGCAATCAAGTTATATGAGCTGGTACTAATTTTTAAAATGACATATAGAGTTGCCTGATGATAACCTATATGTCTTATTTTATGTGTACGGGTGACAACATGGCAAGAATGAAAAAGAAAGAGCGACATGAAATACTTCTCCGGCAGGTAGAGGAAAAACCTTTTCTGACGGACGAGGAGCTGGCCAAGGTATTCGGGGTCAGCATACAGACCATCCGCTTGGACAGGATGGAGCTGGGCATACCTGAGGTGCGGGAACGCATCCGTCAGGTGGCAGAAAAGGCCCAGGACAATATAACAGCGTTGGAAAAGACAGAGGTTGTAGGGGATGTCATTGACCTGAACCGGGGACATTCCGGCATATCCCTGCTGAAAATAACCGAGGATATGGTATTCGCCAGAAATAAGATTGCCAAGGGACATTTTATTTTTTCCCAGGCCAATTCCCTGGCATTGGCATTGATAGATTCACCACTGGCTGTTACAGGGGTGGCCAATATCAAGTACAAGGTACCTGTAAAGGTAGGGGAAATGCTGATAGCCAAGGCTGAGGTAATAAAGCAGAGAAGCAACAAGTTTTTCGTCTGGGTCAAGACCCGGAATGAAAAGCAGGAGGTCTTTAGGGCCAAGTTCATTATGGTTTCTCTGGCGGAGGTTAATTAGGAGGCTTTTTTGTGAGGATTGCAGTTGATGCAATGGGGGGCGACCATGCACCGGCACAGATAGTGCGAGGTGCCATTGAAGCCGTCCGCAAGTATGATAATTGTGAAATAGTACTGGTAGGGGATCAGGATAAGATTAAGGCTGAGCTGGAAGCAAGCGGCGTAAAGGATGAGCCAAGGCTGATTATCCAGCATGCCAGCCAGACCATAGAAATGGGTGAGCATCCTGTGGAGGCCATCCGCCACAAGAAGGATGCCAGCCTGGTGGTTGCTACCAAGCTGGTAAAGACCGGGGATTGTGATGGCGTGGTATCTGCCGGTAGCACAGGAGCTGCTACGGTAGCTGCCAAGATGTTCCTGAAGATGATTAAGGGCATAGACAGGCCATCCATTGCTACGCCATTGCCTACTACCAATGGGGTGGCACTGCTTTTGGACTCTGGTGCCATTGTGGACTCCAAGCCAAGAGATTTGGTGGAAATGGCCATGATGGGTTCTATCTTCAGCAAATATGTCTACGGTATCCACAAGCCTACCGTGGGATTGCTGAACATCGGCGAGGAGGAAACCAAAGGAAATAAGAAGGTACAGGCCACATATCCACTGCTGAAGCAGGCACGGGTGGTGAATTTCATCGGCAACATTGAGGGCCGTGATATTCCTGTGGGCAAGGCAGATGTAGTAATTTGTGATGGATTTGTGGGCAATATTGTGCTAAAATTTGCTGAGGGGCTGGCAGTGACAATATTCGAGCTGGTCAAGGATACCATCAAAAGTGGCGGAATCCTGGCCAAGCTAGGGGCTGTGCTGGTTATGCCTGCCCTGAAGAAGCTGGGCAAGCGCCTGGATGTATCGGAATACGGCGGGGCACCTCTTCTGGGTGTCAATGGTTGCTGTATTATATGCCACGGTTCTTCCAATGCCAAGGACATCTGCAGTGCCATTGGCGTAGCTATAGAATGTGTGAAGAATGAGGTTACGGACCATATCCGTGACAGTATTGCAGAGGAGGAGTTGCTAGCGAATGACAGCGAAGCTTTATAACGCAGGTATTTTGGGAACGGGCTACTACCTTCCCGAGAAAATATTGACTAATTTCGATCTGGAAAAGATCGTGGAAACCAGTGATGAGTGGATTGTGGAGCGTACAGGCATCAAGGAACGCCGCATTGCGGAGGATGATGTGCCTATGTCCGACCTGGCCATGAAGGCTGCTGAGAACGCCTTGGCTGATGCCGGCGTGGCTGCTGAGGAGCTGGATCTGATTATCGTGGCCACCCTCACCTCTGACAGGATTATTCCTTCTACGGCATGTATGCTCCAGAATCGTCTGGGAGCCACTCATGCAGCTGCCTTTGACCTGTCTGCCGCCTGCTCCGGCTTTGCCTATGCAGCCAGCGTGGCAGCCCAGTTTATTGAGACAGGGGCATATAAGAAGGCATTGGTTATCGGTGCAGAGACTCTTTCCAAGTACATCAACTGGGAAGACCGCAATACCTGTGTATTGTTCGGTGATGGTGCCGGTGCAGCAGTGCTGGGCCAGGTAGAGGAAGGCTACGGCATCCTCAGCTTTGACCTGGGCAGCGACGGTTCCGGCGGGGATGCCATCCAGATTCCTTCCAGCGGCAGCTTGATGCCGGTTAGCAAGGAATCCATTGACCAGCGTCTCAACCTGATCCATATGAATGGCAGGGACGTATTCAAGTTTGCCGTAAAGGCCATGGGCAAAACCGTCAAGAATTCCCTGGCAAAGATTGATATGCCACAGGAGAAGATTGACTGGCTGGTGCCACATCAGGCCAATATCCGCATCATTGAGTCCGCAGCCAAGAGATTGGCTATGCCAATGGATAAGGTTATTGTAAATATCCATAAATATGGCAATATGTCAGCTGCATGTATTCCAATTGCACTGGCAGAGGCCGCTGCCGAGAAGCGGTTTAAAAAGGGAGACATCATAGCACTGTCTGGTTTCGGTGCAGGCTTGACATGGGCCTCCTGCATTATCAGATGGTCTAAGGAGGATTAAGGATGTTTGAACAGAATCCAATTTGCAAATTATTAAATATTAAGTATCCAATTTTCCAGGGCGGTATGGCCTGGATTGGTACTGCTGAGCTGGCCTCCGCCGTATCCAATGCCGGTGGCCTGGGCATCATTGGTGCCGGCCATATGCCTCCAGAGCTGCTCCGTGCAGAAATCCAGAAGGCAAAGCAGTGGACTGACAAGCCATTTGGCGTAAATATCATGCTCATGTCTCCATTTGTTAAAGAGGTTATGCAGGTTGTTATTGACGAGCGTGTAGCTGTTGTTACCACCGGTGCAGGCAATCCTGCTGAGTATCTGCCAGCCCTGAAAGAAGTAGGTACCAAGGTTATTCCGGTAGTTGCTTCTGTAGCACTGGCCAAGCGTCTGGTTCGTTCCGGCGTTGATGCTGTTATTGCCGAGGGTACTGAATCCGGCGGCCATGTAGGGGACATCACCACCATGGCACTGGTTCCACAGGTGGTAGATGCTGTTGACGTACCTGTTATCGGTGCTGGCGGTATCGGTGATTCCCGTGGCATCATGGCAGCCTTTGCTCTGGGTGCATCTGCTGTACAGATGGGTTCCCGCTTTGTAGTATCTGAGGAGTGCATTGCCCATCCAAACTACAAGAATTTGGTTCTCAAGGCCAAGGATCGCTCCACCGTTGTTACCGGACGTTCCACCGGCCATCCAGTACGGGTTATTGCCAACAAGATGACCCGTGAGTATGTGGAGATGGAAAATAACCGTGCCAGCGTTGAGGAACTGGAGAAGTTCGGTGCAGGCCGTCTGAACATGGCTACCCACAAGGGCGATGTGGAGAACGGTTCTGTTATGATCGGCCAGATCTGCGGCATGTTCCATGAGATTAAGCCAGTTGCTACCATTATTGAAGAGCTGGTAGGCGGCATTGCTGCCGTGGACGAGAAAATCCACAATACACTGAAATAATTACTTTTACATAGATTTATTATCTGCGGGGGGAGCAAAGGGATTAGCTCCCGGACAGGCCATGAGGCCTGCCTTTGCGAAATAAGAAAGAGGTAAAAATGAGTAAATTAGCTTTTGTATTCCCAGGACAAGGTGCACAGAAGGTAGGCATGGGCAAGGACTTCTACGACAACTACGATGTTGCCAAGAAGATGTTCAAGGAAGCCGATGAGGCTTTGGGCTATTCTATCATGAAGATGTGCTTTGAGGGGCCTGAGGAGGACTTGAAGCTGACTGCCAATACTCAGCCAGCAATCCTGACCATCAGCTGCATTGCCAACGAAATCCTGAAGGAAAATGGCATTCAGCCTGAGATTACCGGTGGCCACAGCCTGGGCGAGTATTCTGCCCTGGTAGCAGCCGGTGTGCTGAAGTTCCAGGATGCAGTTGCCCTGGTACACAAGCGTGGTGCCTACATGCAGGAGGCTGTTCCTGTAGGTGAGGGTGGCATGGCTGCCATTATCGGCGTTGACCGTGACAAGATCGTAGAGATTTGTGAGGGCGTATCTAGCCAGAGTCCTGTACAGGCAGTAAACTTCAACTGCCCTGGCCAGATTGTTATTGCCGGTGCCACCAAGGGCGTGGAGCTGGCTGTAGAGGAGCTGAAGGCAGCTGGTGCCAAGAAGGCAGTTATCCTGCCAGTTAGTGCACCATTCCACAGCACCCTCATGAAGCCTGCTGCTGAGAAGCTGGCAGTTGAGCTGGACAAGGTTACCCTGTCCGATGCCCAGATTCCTGTTGTAGCCAATGTAAATGCCCAGATTCTCACCAAGGCTGAGGACATCAAGGCCAGCCTGGTAGCCCAGGCAGCCAGCCCGGTTCTCTGGGAGGACTGCGTAGCCAAGATGAAGGAGTTCGGTGCCGATGTACTGCTGGAGGCAGGCCCAGGCAAGACCCTCTGTGGCTTCAACCGCCGTATCGACAAGTCCATCAAGAGCTTGAATGTGGAAGATGTTGAATCTCTGGAAAAATCTCTTGACTATTTCAAGGAGGTTCGCTAATATGCTTTTAGAAGGTAAAGTTGCATTAGTTACTGGTGCATCCCGTGGCATTGGCCGTGCCATTGCACTGCGTCTTGCTTCTGAGGGTGCCAGCGTTGCCATCAACTATGCAGGCAATACTGCTGCCGCTGAGGAAGTAAAGTCCATGATTGAGGCAAATGGCGGCAAGGCTATGATCGTCCAGGCCGATGTTTCTGACGGCGAGGCTGTAGAGGCCATGGTTGCCGCTGTAAACGAAGAACTGGGCAATATCGACATTCTGGTGAACAATGCCGGCATTACCAGGGACAACCTGCTAATGCGTATGAAGGAAGCAGACTGGGATGCCGTAATGAATACCAACCTAAAGAGTGCTTATTATTGTACCAAGGCCGTAACCAAGCAGATGATGAAGAAGCGCTATGGCCGTATTGTAAATATGACTTCCGTAGTAGGCCTTACCGGCAATATCAGCCAGGCCAACTATGCAGCTGCCAAGGCCGGACTTATTGGTTTCTCCAAGTCCACTGCCAAGGAGCTGGCCAGCCGTGGGATTACCGTAAATATGGTAGCTCCTGGCTTTATCGAAACCGACATGACTGCTGTGCTTGCTGACAAGATTAAAGAAGCCATGGTTGCCGGTGTTCCTGTGGGACGCCCTGGCAAGCCAGAGGATGTAGCCAATGCAGTATTGTTCCTGGTTTCTGACTGTGCGTCTTATGTTACTGGCCAGGTCATCAATGTTGATGGCGGAATGGTTATGTAACAAAAGATATATAGAGACCTGATAAGAGGAGGTGAAACACACATGTCTACTTTTGAGAAAGTAAGAGATATCGTAGTTGACCAGTTGGGCGTTGAGGCTGACGAGGTTGCTATCGAGTCTACCTTTATTGATGACCTGGGTGCTGATTCCCTGGATATCGTAGAGCTGATCATGGCCTTTGAGGAGGAGTTCGGCATCGAGATTCCTGATGAGGCTGCAGAGAAGATTAAGACCGTTCAGGACGTTGTTTCCTACATTGACCAGAACAAATAATTAGTGTCTTACCTTTAGGAAAGTCCCGTGAATTATTTCGCGGGATTTTCTGACAAAGGTAGGGTGGCCCATGAATGGAGGAATAATTTTGAAGCTTCCTGAATTAAAAATTGGCACTAAAATTGCAAGGGTTCCTATTATGCAGGGTGGCATGGCAATCCGTCTGTCCACTGGTGCATTGGCTGCTGCTGTAGCCAATCAGGGTGGTATTGGCCTGATTGCTGCTTCCGGCATGACCCCACAGGAGCTGCGTTATGAAATCAGGATGGCTCGTGCACTTTCTAAGGGAGTAATCGGTATTAACATCATGTTTGCGGCAAAGAAGTTTGCCGAGGTGGTAAATACCGCTATTGACGAGGGCATTGACCTGGTAGTTGCAGGTGCCGGATTTTCCCGTGATATTTTTGGCCTGGGTAAGGCTTCCGGGACGCCGGTAGTTCCAATTGTGTCATCAGTAAAATTAGCGAAAATTTCTCAGCGTCTTGGTGCGGCTGCTATTGTAGTCGAGGGCAAGGAGGCCGGTGGCCATCTGGGAACTGACAAGTCCATCAAGGACATCATCCCTGATATTGTGGCTGCTGTGGATATACCGGTTATTGCAGCCGGTGGTGTGCTCCATGGCCAGGATATTGCTGATTTAATAAAAATGGGCGTAAGCGGTGTCCAGATGGGATCCCGTTTTGCTGCCAGCGTGGAGGCCAATAGTGCCCCAGCATTGAAGAATTTCTACTTGAAGGCAAAGCCTGAGGATGTGGTAGTTATCCACAGCCCTGTAGGACTGCCTGGCCGTGCAGTGCGGAATCCATGGGCTGAGCGTATCATGGATGGTCCTGTACCGCCAACTAAATGCGATAATTGTCTCAAGGCCTGCAAGCACAATTTCTGCATTATCCGTGCCCTGAGCCGGGCTCAGCAGGGTGATGTGGAGACAGGCCTGGTATTTACAGGTGAGTATCTGCCTACCATCGACAAGATTCTGACTGTGGAGGAGATCTTCCAGCAGCTTCAGGCAGAGCTTGCGGATATTTAATCGAATTAATTGTGAGGTGTTATTTTTGTCTAATCGCGTTGTTATTACCGGTATGGGCGTTGTAAGCCCTGTTGGTATCGGCAAAGAGGCATTCTGGGATGCCATGATGGCCGGAAAGAATGGTATTGATAAAATTACCCGCTTCGATGCAACAGAGTACAAGGCACAGGTTGCAGGCGAGGTAAAGGATTTTGAGCCTGCAGACTATATGGACAAGAAGGAATCCAAGCGTATCGACCGCTATGCACAGTTTGCTGTGGCAGCAGCTAAGATGGCTATTGAGGATGCCAAGCTGGATCTGGAGTCTGAGGACCGTGAGCGTATCGGTACCTATGTAGGTAGCGGCATTGGCGGTATTGAGACCATGCACGGTCAGTATGAGAAGCTCTTTGACAAGGGACCTTCCCGTATCAGCCCATTCTTCATTCCGATGATGATCGGCAACATGGCTGCCGGCCATGTATCTATCGCTTTTGGTCTCCAGGGTCCAAGCAGCTGCGTAGTTACTGCCTGTGCTACCGGCACCAACAACATTGGTGATGCTTTCCGTGTACTGCAGCGTGGGGAGGCTGACGTAATGCTGGCTGGCGGTACTGAGGCAAGTATTTCTCCAGCAGCTGTTGCTGGTTTCTGTGCCATGAAGGCTCTCTGCATGGATCACAATGACGACCCAGCCCATGCTTCCCGTCCATTTGATGCGACCCGCAGCGGTTTTGTTATGGGCGAGGGTGCAGGCATTGTTGTGCTGGAGACCTTGGAGCATGCTGAAAAGCGTGGTGCCCATATCTATGCCGAGGTTGTAGGCTATGGTGCCAATTCCGATGCTTATCACATTACCAGCCCAGCACCTCACGGTGTACAGCAGGCCAAGTGCATGGAGCTTGCCCTGAAGGATGCAGGCCTGGAGCCAGCTGAGGTTGATTATGTAAATGCCCATGGTACTTCCACCCATCTTAATGACCAGGGTGAAACCGAGGCCATCAAGGCTGTATGGGGCGAGGCTGCCAAGGACGTATCCGTAAGCTCCATCAAGTCCATGACCGGACATCTGCTGGGGGCCGCCGGTGGCGTTGAGGCCATTGCTACCGCTCTGGCTGTAGAGAACGATATGCTGCCACCAACCATCAACTACGAGAACCCTGACGAAGGTTTGGATTTGGACTATGTACCAAACAAGGCCAAGGCCAAGACCGTTCGTGCAGCAATCTCCAACAACTTCGGTTTTGGTGGACATAATGCATGTCTGGTACTGAAGAAATTCGCAAAGTAAAAACGTTTTATAAGGAAATGAATCAGAGTTGAAGTGTTTTATTATGAATGATCATGTAAATGACAGGATCACTGCAGAGCGCCGCCGCCGTTTGGAGGAGCTGTCCAGGAGACTGGGTGTGACTTTTCGCCATATTGGTTGGCTGCATCAGGCATTGACCCATACGTCCTATGCCAACGAAGCCAGGATGAAGGTCGAGCATAATGAGCGCTTGGAATTCTTGGGAGATGCGGTGCTGGAGCTTGCTATCAGCACCTATCTCTTTAATCATTTTCCTGGACTTCCTGAGGGTGATCTGACAAAGGCCAGGGCAGCGGTGGTTTGTGAAGCCAGCCTGTCCAGCAGGGCAGCGGAGCTGCATTTGGGAGATTACCTGTTGTTAGGACATGGAGAGCAGACCTCCGGAGGACGCAAGCGTTCCTCCATCTTAGAGGATGCCTTTGAGTCCGTTATTGGTGCCATCTATATGGATCAGGGCTGGGAAAAGGCCCAGAGCTATGTGCTCCGTCAGCTGGAGGATCATCTTCAGAAGGTGGAGAATGGCAGCACCAAGGTACGGGACTACAAGACCATGCTCCAGGAGCTGGTACAGCGTAAGGCTGATAGCCATGTGGAATACGAGCTTATCTCTGCCAGCGGCCCGGATCATGCCAAGGTATTCCAGTTTGCTGTAAAGCTTAATGACGAAGTTTTAGGAACAGGTAAGGGTCCAAGTAAAAAGGCGGCTGAACAGCAGGCAGCCCGCCAAGCTTTAGAAATTTTGAATATGCGTAACAAAAAGGAAGCATAATTGCTTCTTTTTTTGTATAATATATTCGTGTGATGTAATGCAGGAGGCTATGCCCTAAGGAGACCCTATATCGACATCGGTGCTAAGGTTGAACTGACCAAAGCCATAAGCCAATCTTTGTGTATCTTTGCAGTACTCGCGTTGTCGACAAATCTCGGCATAGTCGTAGCTATGTCTGCGATTTGTCTCCTAGCGATTACAACAAATATACACAAATCTTGGCTAATACATTTGGTCAGCTCACCCTTGCGATTCGTGAGCCAAGCCCCTCACGAGAGCTTAGCATCCGCTATGTCGATATCGGAGCGAGAGCGAGTCGACGTGGGCATAGCCTCCTGCATATAGCTATATCTTATGCAAGAAAAGATGGGAGAGTTGGAAATGAAGAAGCTTATTATGCTGGGTACCGGCAATGCCATGGTAACGAAGATTTTTAATACCTGCTTTTTGATTGAATTGCCGGATGGAGAACTGTTTATGACTGATGCCGGGGGCGGCAACGGCATTCTCCGCCAGATGGAGCAGGTAGAGGCTGACTATAGTCGGATTCATCATATGTTTGTTACCCATGGCCACACTGACCATATCCTGGGGGTTGTATGGATGATCCGCAAGATTGCTTCCCTGATGAATGGTGGTAAGTATGAGGGCCAGCTGCATATCTATTGCCATGACCTGGTAAAGGATATGCTGGATAAAATGTGCACTATGATGCTGAAGAAAAAGGATTTAGCCAATTTAGGCAGGGATATCTTCATCCATGAGGTAAAGGATGGGGAGAAGGTTGATTTGCCTCAAATGACCTTTACTGCCTTTGACATTTTCTCCACCAAGGCAAAGCAGTTTGGCTATCAGGCTGTATTCAAGGATGACGGCATGGTGCTGACCTGTTTGGGAGATGAGCCGTACAATCCTAAGTGTGAAGCATACGCCAGGGGAGCAGACTGGCTCCTGTCCGAGGCATTCTGCAAGTATGACGACAGGGATCGGTTCAAGCCTTATGAAAAGAATCACAGCACTTCCAAGGAAGCTGGGGAGCTGGCTCAGGAGTTGGGAGTCAAGAATGTAGTGCTCTACCATACTGAGGACAAGACACTGGCCACCCGCAAGGCAGAATACGGGGCAGAGTGCAGAAAGTATTTTTCCGGCAACGTCTTTGTGCCTGATGATTTAGAGGTAATCCAGCTGTAAAATACTATTTTTGGGGGTATTTTTTAGAGAATTTTCATATTTGTAGTATACACTCTATGATGGTATTTTAATCTCATAAACATGCGTTGACTTTTACTACCTGACAATGTATGATTTGAGAGGTATGATTTAGAGATTTATTTTTCTAGGAGGTAGGTAGATTTGGTATCTAATAAAGGAAAGCTGATAGCAGGGGCAGTTGTTGCCATAATTGTCATTGCTGCAGTTTGGATGTTTACCAGCGGCGGCCAGCAGGCCCAGAAGCAGTCCGGAGGCACCCAGGTAAAGGTCATGGGAGTTTTGATAAAGGATACTCCATTGACACTGGAGTATGCCGGTTCCATCAAGGGTAAGGACGAGGTTAAGGTTCAGGCCCGTGTATCCGGCACAGTGGTTGCCAAGTATGTTCAGGGCGGCCAGCATGTAACAGCCGGACAGGCTCTTTACAAGATTGACGACCGCACCTATCAGGCAGCTCTGCTGCAGGCTCAGGCAAATCTTGCTCAGGCCCAGGCAACCTATAACAACAGCCTGATTGATTTGCAGCGTGACGAGCAGCTGCTTGCCTCTGCTTCTATTGCGGAGCAGGTAGTTACTACCATGCGTGCCCAGGTAGCTGCCCAGCAGGCCAATGTAAATGCTATGGCAGCCTTGGTAGAGCAGGCTCAGAAGAATGTGGACGATACCGTGGTATACGCCCCAATGAGCGGCAAGCTGGCTGTAGATGATGTAGCAGAAGGAACCTATGCTGCTGCCGGCAATACCGTGCTGGTAACCATAGGCTCCAGCAATCCTGTATATGCCCAGTTCAGCATCAGTGAAAGCGAATATCTGAAGTACGTGGCAGCCAATATTACTCCTGGTGCCTCTCTGCCTGACACCGATGTGGCCATTGAGCTTAGCGATGGCTCCCAGTATCCTTCCATGGGCAAGATCGTAGAGGTTGACCGTGCTATGCAGGACAACTCCGGTGCTCTGATTGTCAAGGCTCAGTTTGACAATCCAAACGGCGTGCTGGTACCTGGCATGTTTGCCCGGGCCAAGCTGATAGGCGATACCCTCCACAATGCCAAGCTGGTGCCGGAGAGAGCTATTCAGCAGCTGCTGGGCAAGTCCTTTGTCATGATTGTAGGGGAGGACGGCAAGTCTAAGGCTGTCAATGTTGAGCTTGGCTCCAAGATCGGCAGCTATTACATTATAGAAAGCGGCCTCAATGGCAACGAGCAGGTAGTGGTAGAGGGCCTCACCTCCCTGACCGAGGGCATGGACATGGTCGTTACCACTGTAACTCCTGAGGAAATGGGCTTCTCACTCACCAACAGCAATTTGTAAGGAGGCGTCCACTTGTCTAAGTTTTTTATACATAGACCGATATTTGCCATCGTAATATCCTTGCTAATGGTAATTATCGGTGTGATATCGGCATTTCAGCTGCCAATAGCACAGTACCCTCAGATTTCACCACCAACCATCAACGTAAGCACCACCTATGTAGGTGCCAACTCCAAAACAGTAAATGAAACTGTTGCCCAGGTTATTGAGCAGCAGGTAAATGGTACCCAGGGCATGGACTATATGTCCTCCACATCCTCTGACAGCGGCCGCTACAGTCTTAGCGTTGTATTTGATCTGGCTACTGATGGCGATATGGACTCCGTAAAGGTTCAGAACAATGTTGCTATTGCTAATGCCAGCCTGCCGGATTCTGTAAAGACCAGAGGCGTTACCACCAGCAAGGCCTCCAACGATATGGCCCTGATGATATCCATGTATTCTCCAAACAATACCTATGACCGTGTTTGGATGAAGACCTATGCAGATATCTACCTGCTGGACAAGATCAAGCGTGTAGACGGCGTAGGCTCTGTGCAGGTATTCGGCTCTGACCACGCCATGCGTATCTGGATCAATCCAGCCAAGATGGCAGAGCTAAATATCACAGCATCTGATGTGGTAGCTGCCATCAACGAGCAGAATGTCCAGGCACCTGCCGGTACCGTAGGTGCACCTCCACTGGAGAAGGGTCAGGAGAAGCAGGCCACCGGCAAGATCGATGGCCGTCTCACCACCCCTGAGGAATTTGGGGATATTATTCTTCGTGCCACCGGTGATGGCCAGTATATCCGCATCAAGGATATTGCCAAAGTTGAAACCGGCGGTGAGGACTACAACTTTGCCAGCACCTACAACGGCATCGAGGCTGTGGGCTTCGGTGTACAGCTTACCAGTGATGCCAATGCCATGACCACCGTTGCCGAGGTAAAGGAAATCATGGCCGAAGCAGAGAAGGATTTCCCACCTGATTTGAAGGCGGAGCAGATTGTAGATAGCACCAAGTTTATTCGTTCCTCCATTACCGAGGTTGTGCATACCTTTGTGGAAGCACTGATCCTGGTAGTGCTGGTAGTATTCATTTTCCTGCAGAACTGGCGGGCAACCTTGATTCCGTTGTTGGCAGTGCCGGTATCTCTTATTGGTACCTTTATCTTCTTTACTATGTTGGGCTTTTCCATCAATACCCTGACCCTTTTTGCCATGGTATTGGCCATAGGTCTGGTAGTAGATGATGCCATAGTTGTTATCGAGAACGTAGAGGCCCATATGGAAAAGGGCCTGAGTCCGGTGGATGCTACTGAACGTGCCATGGACGAGGTACAGGGTCCTGTTGTGGCCATTGCCTTCGTACTGGCGGCAGTATTTGTGCCAGTAGCTTTCTTGGGCGGCATGATGGGTGTGCTGTACCGTCAGTTTGCTTTGACCATTGCCATTTCCATGGCACTGTCTGCTTTTGTTGCCTTGACCCTGACTCCGGCCCTTTGTGCCACCATCTTGAAGCCTCATACCAAGGAGGACGATGAGGGACTGCTGGGCAGGTTCTTTGTAAAGTTCAACAACGGCTTTAACGTTGCCCGTATCAAATATCAGGGTGTGGTTGGCTGGTTTATCGGCCACATCAAGCTGGCAGTGGTATTTATTGTCATTGTCTGCGGTCTTACAGGCCTTCTCTACAAGGTGGTTCCTTCTACCTTTGTACCAGACGAGGATCAGGGTTACTTCGCCGTAGCTGTGAACCTGCCGGAGGGTGCTTCCCTGAACCAGACCTCCAAGGTTATGGAAAAGGTTTCTGCCGGCATCCAGCAGATAGATGGCGTTAGCAGTGTTATGGCCATTCCAGGCTTTGATATTATGGCCTTCAGCGGCAAGTCCAGTGCCGGTGCCATGTTCGTAGGTCTGGATTCCTGGGAGGACAGAACCACTGCTGAAACCCAGATTGATGCCATTATTGGCAAGACCTTTGGGGTAGGTGCCGCGACTGCACCAGAGGCGCGGGTTATTGCCTTCAACATGCCATCCCTGCCAGGTCTGGGTACCATCGGCGGCTGGCAGATGGAGCTGCAGGATCTCTCCGGCCATACAGACGAGGAGCTGGATACCCTTACCAAGCAGATTTTGGCAGCTGCCAACCAGCGGCCTGAGCTGCAGGGTGTACGTTCCACTTTCTCCATCAATTCTCCAATTTATCAGTATGATATTGACAGAGAAAAGGTCAAAGCAATGGGTGTCAGCATGTCTGATGTATTTACCGCCATGCAGGTTTACTTCGGCGGTAACCAGGTAAATGACTTCAACCAGTTCGGCCGTACCTTCAAGGTAGTAGTACAGGCTGACGAAACCTTCCGTGGTGATGTGGATGATATGCGTTTTATGTATGTTCGCAGCAACACCGGCCAGAAGGTACCTTTGGATTCCTTGTTGACTCCAAGGGCAAATACAGCCGCCAGCACCATCAGCCGCTTCAACGCTTCCCGCTCTATCAGCATTCAGGGTAATGCCGCCGACGGATATTCCTCCGGTGAGGCCATGGCTGCCATTGAAGAGGTAGTAAGGAGCATAGCTCCAGAGGGATATGGCATTGAGTGGTCCGGTCAGGCTCGTGAGGAGCAGAAGAGCAGCAGCTCTACCGGCCAGGTTCTGGCTCTTGCCCTGGTATTCGTATTCCTGTGTCTGGCAGCCCTCTATGAGAGCTGGAGTGTGCCATTTGCGGTATTGCTTTCCGTTCCTGTGGGTGTATTCGGTGCACTGTTCTCCGAGTACTTTATGGGAATTGTAGAGTCTCTGGATGGTGTAGGCAATGCAGGCCTGCAGAACAGCGTGTACATGCAGATCGGTGTTATTATGATCATCGGTCTGGCAGCCAAGAACGCCATTCTGATTGTAGAGTTTGCCAAGATCCGTGTTGATGCCGGCATGAATCCGCTAAAGGCAGCCATTGAGGCGGCAGGACTTCGTCTCCGTCCAATCCTCATGACTTCCTTTGCCTTCATTATCGGCTGTCTGCCTCTGGCCACTGCAACAGGTGCCGGTGCGGCAGCTCGTAACGGCATGGGCGTGGCAGTAGTAGGCGGCATGCTCTTTGCCACCGGTATTGCCATCTTCATTATTCCTGCCTTCTATGTTATGACAGAGTATATTTCCAAGACTCTGGGCATCCGAAAGACAGAGAAAAAGAAAAATTCCTCTGACTACATGTAATATTTAGCCAGAAAAATTTAAAAATCATGGGACAGGGCTTCGGCTCTGTCCTTTTTCTTTGAACAATTTGTCCTTATATATTGCAAGGGCTGTATTATTATAGTAAACTAGAGTGTATGTGAAATGGAAAAGACCATATATCCTGCCATAGGTGCAGGATATGAAATAGTGTGTAAATGTGTGAGAGGGAGAGTTTCTATGGCAGAAGAAGAACAGGCAGTGGACAAGCAGCAGGAGTGGGATTTTATTGTGGCTGGCTGGCCTGAGGAAATCCGTCTTGCTGACGAGCAGCTAAACACTCTGGAAAAGGAGCTGGATGATATGCTGGAGGTGGCTATACAGCAGACCATCAGCCGCTGCAAGCGTTATAGCCAGGAGCATGAATATCATTTTGCCACTTTTCAGCTGAACAAGGGCCTGATTTTCTTCAATAAGGCGGTGGAGGAAATGGCTGTCCGGGATGTTATGCAGGAGGAAAAATCCGAATACCGCAATGCCATGACAGAGAAGTTTTTGGCATATTTGGATGAAATGTTCAATACCATGCGTTCTGAGCAGCAGCGGGAAAGGCTGAAGGCAGATATGGAAAACGACAGGTTCCCAGGGGATATTATCGGCATGGCTCTAATCCATCAGTCCATTAGGCTCCTGTCCAAGCATCTAGCCAAGCATCTGGATATGAAGCGGCTGGACTATCTGGCTCAGAATCGTGGCAATTTGTTTGAGCTGCTGAACAAGCATGTAACCCTGCTGGATATGGGCAAGGAAATTTGCTAAATAAAGTGCATTCCATGTATTGATAAAGAGGTGTATGTATGTCAGAATTGCGTTTTTTGACAGCTGGTGAGTCCCACGGACAGTGCCTCACCGCTATTGTAGAGGGAATACCTGCCGGACTGAAGGTGGATATTGAGGCCATCAACAGGGATTTGGCCCGCCGTCAGCAGGGATATGGCCGTGGCGGACGCATGAAGATCGAAACCGACAAGGCAGAGGTAACCAGCGGCATACGCTTCGGGGAAACCATGGGAGATCCTATTACCCTGAAAGTAACCAACCGTGATTGGCAGAACTGGACTGACCGCATGAGTGTCTTTGGCTCTGAGTTTGGGGACAAGGTAACGGCTGTCCGTCCTGGTCATGCTGATTTGACTGGTGTGCTGAAGTACAACCGTGATGATGCTAGGGATATTCTGGAGAGGGCCAGTGCCCGGGAAACTGCTGCTAGGGTAGCTGTTGGTGGCCTGTGCAAGGAATTTTTGCTAGCCTGCGGCATAGAGGTAGTAAGCCATGTGGTAAAAATCGGCGGCGTGTCCGTAGATGAAGCCAATATTGACAGAAGCACCATTGGCAAAGGTAATTCTGAGCTGAACTGCTATGATGCTGTAGCTGAGGAGGCCATGAAGCAGCGGATTCAGGGGGCCATGGCAGAGGGAGATACCCTGGGAGGTGTCTTTGAGGTTATTGTCCGTGGGGTTCCTTTGGGACTAGGCAGCCATATCCAGTGGGACAAGCGTCTGGATGGCAAGCTGGCTGCAGCAATGATGGCTATTCAGGCTATCAAGGGGGTAGAAATCGGTGCTGGCTTCCAGTGTGGGGAGCTGCCAGGCAGCGAAATCCATGATGAAATGTTCCTGTCAGAGGAAGGCCATGTATATCGCAAGACCAACCGTGCTGGCGGTCTGGAAGGTGGCATGAGCAACGGGGAAGAAATCATAGTCCGTGCCTGCATGAAGCCTATTCCTACCCTGATGAAGCCATTGAACTCCGTGGATATTTCTCAGGATATTGAGGTAAAGGCCTGCAAGGAACGCAGCGATGTGTGTGCCGTTTCCGCTGCCTCCGTAGTGGGAGAGGCCATGGTGGCCTTTGTCATTGCTCAGGCTGTGCTGGACAAGTTCGGTGGCGATGCCATGTGTGACCTGGTTTCTGCCATGGACGCTTATAAGGCACGGGTACAGGCATAAGCCCCTTGGGAGGATTTTTTATGAAAAATGTAGTCCTAATAGGGTTTATGGGCACAGGAAAATCCAGCTGCGGCAGGGCCATTGCCAACCAGCTGGGTTATCGTCTGGTGGATTTGGACAAGGATATTGAGCAGAAGCAGGGCATGAGCATTCCGGATATGTTCAAGGAGCATGGGGAGGAATGGTTTCGCCAGCGAGAAATGGAGGCTGTCCGCTACTGGGCCAAGCAGAAAAACGTGGTTATCTCCACTGGCGGTGGCACAGTAAAGAATCCCGTAAATACCCAGCTGCTGCGGCAGCGGGGCAGGCTGGTGTGCCTCCATGCAGATGTGGACACCCTTTTGGAGCGTACTGGGCGGCAAGGCAGGCGGCCGGTGCTAGATGCCAGAGCAGCTGAGCTAGGTGGCGACCGCCGCAAGGCTATTGAGTCCTTGCTGGCAGAGCGAAAATCCATGTATGACCAGGCGGATTTTCATGTAGATACCGGAGTGTTGAGTCCCCTGCAGGTGGCTGTTAAAGTGGCGGAGTATATCCGCAAGGAGAAATGACTTCATTTTTTGAGAAAAATTTCAGTCATTAAGCACAAAAAGAAAAAATTGCTGTTGTTTTTCAGAATTTTCTGCTAAGATGGAAGAAGCTAGAAATGAAGTATGAAAGGTGAGATTGCTATGGTTAGCGAAGAAACTATGATGTTCCGCTTTGGAACAGAGGAAAGCAAGGCTGAGAATATTATTCGCAGTACCTGTTCATCTATGGAAAAGAAGGGCTACAACCCTATCAACCAGCTGGTAGGCTATCTGCTCAGCGGCGATCCAACCTATGTAACCAGCTTTGAGGATGCCCGCAAGAAGATCCGCAGCCTGGAGCGGGATGAAATATTGGAAGAGCTGATTCGCTCCTATCTGGAGAAGCATTGATGGAGCGGGCACTGGGCCTGGATATAGGCGATAGAACTATCGGCATTGCTGTCAGCGACCTTTTGGGCATGACTGCCCAGGGGGTGGAAACCATCCGCAGAACCACTTTGGAGGCGGATATACAAAGGCTGCAAGAGCTGATGGCACAGTACGATACCAAGCTGCTGGTTTCCGGCTATCCACGGAATATGAACGGCACCGAGGGGCCTCGTTGCGAATTTGTCAAGGAATTTTGCAGCGAGGTACAGAAGGTGGATCCAGAGGTCAAGGTAGAATTCTGGGACGAGCGACTTTCTACCGTAGCTGTAACCCGTTCCCTTATAGAGGCAGATGTTAGTCGCAAGAAGCGAAAAAAAGTGGTGGACAAAATGGCGGCGGTATTTATTCTACAGGGCTGGTTGGATAGTAGGTCAAAGTTATAAAATGTGATAGAAGAGTTTTTAGGAGAGCATTTCTTTACGGAGATGCTCTCTTTTATAATCGCATTTTTAGGCATGGCACATACCATGCCTTTATGTGCCGGCACACAAGAACGCTGAAAGTTGTACCCTAAGGAGACCCTTTATCGACATCGGTGCTTAGCGATTCACGAGCCATGATAGCGAACAGCTATCATGCCCCTCGTGAGAGCTTAGCATCCGCTATGTCGATATAGGAGCGAGAGCGGGTCGACGAGGGTACACTTTCAGAGTTGGCAGTGTGCATGTGTACTTGTAGGATAACTTTTATTTGCCTTTGCTAAAAATAGGGGTTATAATTAACTATGATTATTTATTTTACTTTACTTTTCTTAGGTAGGGATAGGAATCCCTATTTCTAGGAGGGGAAAGGGTTGGTTTTATTTTATGGAAAAGAGGAAGATTGCCGTTGCCATGAGCGGCGGTGTAGATAGCTCCTTGACAGCGGCTTTGCTGAAGGAACAGGGACATGAGGTTGTTGGCATTACCATGGAGCTGAGTGATGCTTCAGAGGGGGCCATCAAGGATGCCAAGATAGTGGCGGATTTTTTGGGCATACCTCATTATGTAGCCAACTTCCGGCAGCTGTTTCAGGAGAAGGTTATTGACTACTTCCTGTCGGAATACGGCAAAGGCAGGACGCCAAATCCCTGCGTAGCCTGCAATCCCAATGTAAAATTCGGCGGGCTTATTGGCAAGGCAGCGGAGCTGGGCTGTGACTATCTGGCTACAGGCCATTATGCTCGGGTGGGCTATAATGAAGCCACTGGCAGATACAATATCAGCAAGGGCACTGACGGCCATAAGGATCAGGCCTATGCCCTGTACCGCCTCCGCCAGGAGCAGCTGGCCCATGTGATGACACCTTTGGGGGGCTGGGTTAAGACTGATACCCGCCGGGAAGCGGCAGCCAGGAACCTGCCGGTAGCCAACAAGCCAGAAAGCCAGGAAATCTGCTTCGTGCCTGATGACTACAAGGAATACCTGCTGGCCCATCGCCCTGAGCTGCAGCAGGAGGGAGATATTGTAGACACCTCTGGCAATGTCCTAGGCAGGCATCAGGGGGTTGCTCTGTATACCGTAGGCCAGCGGAAGGGTCTGGGCATAGCCGCAGAGCATCCTCTTTATGTAGTAGGTTTGGATGCAGCCAAAAATCAGGTTATTGTAGGAGAAAACAAGGAAGTATTTGCCAATGGGCTGATAGCCTCCAATTTGAACTGGGTGGCCATTGAGGATTTGCAGCAGCCTATGGAGGCCAATGTAAAAATCCGCTACGGTGCCAAGGAAACTCCGGCCTTGCTGATTCCTCAGGCAGATGGCACCTTGCAGGTGGAGTTCAAGGAACCTGCCAGAGCCATTACTCCAGGCCAGTCAGCAGTGTTCTATATAGAGGACAAGGTGCTGGGGGGAGGCATCATTGAAAAGGGCTTTTGATGTAAACCCCAGATTTTTCATGAATGTGCAGGGCTGTTGCCCCTGAGAAAAGGATGCTTTGTATGAATGGATTTGTACAATCAATGAAGAAGCGGCTGATTGCCTTTGTAGTGGTTCTTGTGGTATTGGCAGGAGCTGGTGGCTATTGGTATGTGGAAATGTACACCAAGACCCCGGAATACACCATCCAGATGGTGCAGGAAGCCGTAACGGAGCACAATAAGGACAAGCTGTACAAATATGTGGCGGTGGATCACATGCTGGACACTGCCAGCGATGCTATGCTGGACGGGCTGATTCAGGCCATGGTGCCAGCCACCGGGGATACCCGGGAGGCTGTGAGCAATTTGACCAGAATGTTCAAGAATCCAGTGGTGCTAAGCCTGAAGAATGCCGTGGACAACTATGTGGAATATGGCACCTGGAACAACAAGGATGATAATGCTGCCACCATAGAAAATACCGTGGATGCAGATATGATCGTCAATAAGATAGGCCTGCCGTCTATCCAGATGGAAAAGCTGGACTCCATGGCTGTGGACAAGGAAAACGGCACCGCCCTGGCCAAGGTGCGGGTATTGCAGACAGAGGCCAATGAGGAGTTTGTGCTGGATGTGGAGCTTTCAGAGCAGGAGGACGGCTCCTGGCAGGTATATGAAATAAATAATTTCCAGGATTTTGTTCAGGAAATGCAGAATATCCGCCAGAAGCAGGTAAAGACCTATCTGGAGGAATCTGCGGCACTGATGCAGCAGCATGATGACAAAGTAGCCCAGTTGCAGCAGGAAATTACTGGGATTTTGTCCCAAGGCTCTCTGGGCAGGGACGATACCCGCCAGCAGATAAAGGCAGTGGTGGAGGAACAGATTATACCGGATTGGCAGGCTCGGAAGGCAGAGCTGGAGGAAATGACTGTGCCGGAGGCGGCAGGTAGCCTCCACAGGCTGCGGCTGAAGATTTGCGAGGCCCGCATTGAATCTGCCACCAGCTATGGCCAGTGGATGGAGGACAAAAAGGCAGCCACCATCCGTTCTTCGGACAACAGCCTCCGCAGGGCAAAGACATTGGAAAAGGAAGCAGAGCTGCTGACCAAGCAGGTCAATTCCCATGTAAAGTAAATGAGGAAATGTATGAATAGAGAAGATATGAATAATTTGGAGCATACCCAGCCTATGAGCAGGATTACCCCAGAAATGGAAAACCAGCCTACCCAGATGATGAAAAAAGTTCGGGAGCTGGATCCTGTTGATGTGCAGAATCAGCAGGGGGGCTACAACACTAGTAGCAATCCAAATCAGGGGTACGGTGCTCCAAACCCATACGGCAATCAAGGCTATAATGGCCAAAATCCGTACCAACAGCCGAATACAATGAATCAAGGCTATGGTAATCAGGGCTACAATATGGGTGGGCAGCCATACCAGCAACCTCAGCCGCCGGAGAACTCTGGCAAGGGTAAGATGATTGCCTTAGGCGTAGTGGGCTTTATATTTGCTGCCTTTTTGGGTGCAGCCCTTTCCGGCTACATGAGCGAGCAGCAGGCTCAGAAGGATGCTCTGGACAATCAGCAACAGCAGGCCAACCGCCAGCTGCAGGATGCAGATAGCCAGCAAAGGGATCTAAAGCAGCAGAAATCCGATTTGGAGGCTCAATATCAGGAACTTCTTGCCCAGCAGAAGGCGGCCCAGTCTGCCGCTGACAAGCTTCAGGGACAGCAGGAGCAGCAGAGTCAGGCCCAGCAGAATAAGTCCGCCGCCGGCAAGGTGCTGGACAAGATTACGGGAGAGGCCGGCAAGGAGAAGCAGCAGGCTGCGGAAACTTCCAGCCAGGTGGCTGATGCCCAGCAGAAGCTGCAGGAAATCAATGCTGCCGTGGAAACTGCCGGGGCTGCTATTGACGAGGTAAATACCCAGCTGGACAATCTGGAAAATATGCGGCAGCAGGCTCAGTCCGTAAAGGAAAATGTGGACAAGGCCTATGCGGAAAACAAGGATTTGGTAGATAGCATTATCCACTATGCCGCCTTGGGGCTGGATGGCTTCAGGAAGCTGCTGGCCAACTAAAAGGGAAACAGTGAGCTATGGCTTAATATTAATATGAGAGGAAGATACTTGAATGAAGAAATTGTTTTTGCTGTCCATGGCAGCTATGATGCTGCTGGGGACACTTTTGACAGGCTGTGGAGCAGATAATGAGGCAAAGAAGGAACTGCAGGGAGTTTCCATTGGTGTTATGCCGGATATTGACTCCGTGCCTATTATCATTGCCCAGGAAAAGGGCTATTTTGCTGAAGAAGGACTGAAGGTGGATATCCAGCAGTTCAAGAGTGCTATGGATCGTGATGCGGCTCTCCAGAGTGGCAATCTTGACGGTGCTATTTCTGATATGCTGGCTGTTGCCTTTGCCAAGTCCGGTGGCTTTGATGTGAAGGTAACCTCCTTTACTGACGGTACCTACAAGCTCATTGCCGGCAAGGACGAGGCAGCTGCTACTCCACAGGACTTGGCCGGCAAGGATGTAGCCGTGTCCAAGAATACCATTATCGAGTATGTAACTGACAGTATTACTGCCAGCCAGAATATGCCTGCCGACAGCATCAACAAGGTGGTTATCCCTCAGATTCCTACCCGTCTGGAAATGCTCCAGAACGGCAAGCTGGCTGCTGCTACCTTGCCTGAGCCTATGGGTTCTATCGCCATTGCCAACGGCTGCAAGTTCATTACTGACTCTGAGGAGCTGGGCATCAACCCTGGTGTTATGATGTTCACTGCCACTGCTGTAGCAGACAAGCAGGAGGAGCTGAAGGCTTTCTATCGTGCCTATAACAAGGCTGTAAAGTACCTGAACGAGCATCCACAGGATGAGTACATGGATCTGATTATCGAAAAGAGCGGCTTCCCAGCTGCAGCCAAGACAGCCCTGAAGCTGCCAAAATATCGTGAGGCAGGCCTGCCAGCAGAAAAGGATGTTACCGAGTGCCTGAGCTGGATGAACCAGAAGGAGCTTATTAAGAACACCTACAGCTATGATGATATCGTAGTTGATCTGAACAAGTAATATGATAAAGGTGGAAAATGTATCTGTAAAATACAAAACCGACAGTGATATGTACACCGCCATTGCCAATGTAAACCTGGAAATCCCCGACGGGGGAACCTGTGCCGTCATTGGCCCTTCCGGCTGTGGCAAATCCACCTTGCTGAAATGCATTGCCGGACTGATTCCTGACCATGAGGGAGAAATCTTCATTAATGGAGAACTGGTAAATCCCAAGCAGCAGACCATCGGCTTTATGCCTCAGAATTATGGGCTTTTGCCTTGGAAAACCGTGGTGGACAATATCCGCCTAGGCATGAAGATAAAAAAAGCTCCAGAGCTTTTAGACCGGAATGTCATCAAGCAACTGATGCGGCAGCTGGGCATCGAAGGGCTGGGACATCGGTACCCTGTGGAGCTTAGTGGCGGTCAGCAGCAGCGGGTGGCATTGGCCAGGGTTTTTGCCCTGCAGCCAGATGTGCTGCTGATGGATGAGCCATTTTCTGCCCTGGATGCCATAACCCGGGAGGAAATGCAGGATATTTTCCTGAATTTGTGGCGGAAGTTCAACGTGTCCACCATCTTTGTTACCCATTATGTGGAGGAGGCCCTTTATTTGGGGCAAAAAATCGTGGTACTGTCTGCCCATACAGGAGGCATTAGCCAGGTTATTGACAATCCCCTCTTTGGGGGCAAGGACATCAGGCAGCAGCCGGAGTTCTTCCAAATGGGGCTGAAGCTGCGAAATCTTATTAAGAAGGACTGGAATCAGATATGGGAAAATCAGTGAGCTTGTGGTATCTGCTGGCGGCGGTGTTTCTCACCCTTGTATGGTGGCTGGTGGCCAAGGCTGTGGCACTGCCTATTATCCCCAGTCCTGTACTGGTGGCAGAAAATTTGGCAGATATCTTTATGAAATACATTGCCCTTCACAGCTTCTACAGCCTGTGGCGGATTGGGGCAGGACTGCTGCTGGCCATAGCCCTGGGATTGCCTTTAGGAGTGCTTATGGGCTATTTCCCTAAATGGGACAGGTTTTTGTCCCCTCTGGTGTACCTGACCTATCCTATACCGAAAATCGCCCTGTTGCCTATTCTTATGCTGCTTTTCGGGGTAGGGGAATCCTCCAAGATAATCATGATTTTCTTGATTATTGTCTTTCAGGTGGTGGTGGCTGTTCGGGACGGCATTCGCTCCATCCCCAAGGAAACACTATATCCTCTGTACTCTTTAGGGGCAGGCTTCAAGGATATTTTCTTTGAGGTGCTTTGGCCTGCATCACTGCCCAAGTTCATTACTGCCATTAGGGTGGCACTGGCTACGGCTATCTCCGTGCTGTTCTTTACGGAAACCTTCGGCACCAAATACGGCATGGGATATTTCATCATGGATGCATGGCTGCGGGTAAATTATCTGGAAATGTATTCCGGCATTGTGGTGCTAAGCCTGATAGGACTGGTGCTGTTTACGGCTATTGACCTGATAGAGAGGCAGGCCTGCCACTGGCAGTACAAGCAATGATTACATAGTTCAATTTGGCTTTTATCGTTGCCAGATGCTATAATTTTGTGCTAGAATACATGCTGAGGCGGGGGTACTTCCACGAGCACTCCCTATACATAGATTGTAAGAAGATGATAGGGGATGGTTTTATGCCAATCAAGTTTAAGAAAGAAACCTTGAAGGAAATTCATGTAGCCAATGTTATGGAACGACTGGTGGATGACCAGTTCCCTATCGTCATGGCAAAATATCCCGATGCCTGCTGCTGCCGCCAGTGCCTGTCAGACATTAAGGCATTAACACTAAACAATGTGAAGCCCAGGTATGTTTCTACAGATAGAGGCGATTTGTTTGAACGGGTAAATATCAGCGATATGCTGGTAAAGGTGGATGTGCTTAGGGCCATGACTGAGGCAGCAGAAAAGGTGACCAATAACTGCCGCCATGAACCAATATATGAGGATTGAATCCGGCAAAAGAATAATGCAAGCTAAAAAGCAGCCTATTTATCATTGAATGGTAAACAGGCTGCTTTATTAATGACAGAACTTAAAGCCACTTTTCCTTTCTAAAAATGCAAGGATAGGGGACGATTGGATATTTCTTCTATACAGTTTTCAGATAACCATGGTATAATGATAAACAATACTGATTTTGTATTGCTTGCGTAAGCAAAGGTGCGTGGCTGTATGCCATGGGCTTTTTATGTGATAGGAGAGTGCTTTATGAATTATACGAAATCCACCTGGCCTATCAAGGTAGGGGCGGTGCTGGGACTGTGCCTGCTTTTTGGCATAGTATATGTGCTGAATCCGGGATTTTGGGGAGAGCTGTGGGATGTGTGCCTTAGCGGGGATATGCACAGGATTGCCGGGTATATCAACTCCTTTGGAGGCTGGGCCATGGTTTTCAGCTTCTTTTTGGTGCTATGTGTCAATGCCATCGGCTTTCCACCAGCTATGATTTTTTCCTCTGCCAATGCCTTGATTTTTGGCATTGTGCCGGGAATTGCCCTGGCCTGGATTGCAGAAACTGCTGGCTGTGCCCTGAGCTTTGTGCTGTTGAGGTTCCTCTTTAGGGAGGCTGCCGAAGGGGTGATTTCCAAGCACAAGTCCCTGCAGAAGATTGATGATTTCAGCGGGGAGCGGGGCTTTCGCATCATGCTGATAGCCAGGATTATTCCTTATATGCCATCAGGTCTTTTGAATGCCTTGGGAGCTGTCAGCAGGCTGAGCCTGAAGGAGTTTACCATTGCGGCACTTATTGGCAAGCTGCCCTCCACGGCTATTGAGGCCATGATTGGCCACGATGCGGTGACGGCAGGGGAAAATCCCCACAGGTTGGTGTTTTCCCTGGTACTGGCAGTGGTCATGGTAATTGCCTTCATTGTATATGAAAAGAAGCAAAAGAAGAAATCAGCCAGCAAATGCTGATAAATATATTTAGGGGGTTATTTTATGGGGGAAAAGAAAAGGCGATTATTTTTTTTGGACAATCTCAAGGCTTTTGTGGTCTGCCTGATGATTGTTTTTCATGTGGCACTGTGCTACATGGCTTATGCACCTGAATGGTGGTACACGGTGGACAAGGGAGATCCCCAGATGTCCTTTACTATGTTTGTCATGTGGACGGATATTTTCATCATGCCGGTAATGTTCTTTATTTCCGGTTATTTTGGCCTGATGTCCTTGAACAAGCAAAGTGACGGCAAGTTTTGGAAAAGCAAGCTGCTTAGAATCATCATTCCTTGGATTGCTGGTGTAATTATCCTGGCTCCCCCAGTGACCTATATCATGTTTGCCTCAAGAGGGGTGCCGTTGGCATATTATCCTGATTACCTTATCAATGTATTCCTTTTTGGGCCTTGCTTCAGCCATGTGCAGTACTGGTATCTGGGAGTGCTGACCTATCTCTACGCAGCTTTATACATTTTCTGCAAGATAAGGCCATCCTTCCGGGAAAGGCTGCCTATATCCAAGCCGGGGATAAAGCTCTTTCTGGGCTTTGTGACACTGACCTATATCTGCACTGTGGGGGCTTATTATTATGCCCAGGGCAACAATGACCTGTGGATTTTCATCTGGCCCATTATGGTGTTCCAGCCAACCCGCATTGCCTTTTATCCACTGTATTTCTTCCTGGGAGCTTATGCCTGGAGGCATCAGTGGTTTGTGGAGGGAGGCTACAAGGCAGATCCGGTTAAATGGTTGCCTGCCTTTATTGTTACGGGCATAGCCTATGTATTCTACTGCCTGTTCGGTGCACCTATGGCTGCCAGCATGGATCAGTTCATTATCATCAAATCTGCCATCCATGTGCTGTTTTTAATGTGTGCTGTATTCGGACTTCTTGCCCTGTTCCAGTCACAGCTGGACTTTACCAATAAGTTCTTGGGAGAGCTGGCTGCCAACAGCTATAATATGTACTATACCCACATGGGTCTAGTAATGCTGATTGCCTGGTATTTTGTGCAATTTGGCTGGAGTCCATATATCAAATATGTGCTGGTTTGTGTCCTTTCCCTGCTGGCCAGCTACATAACAGGCAAGATTTTGATGATCCTGCCATGCTTCTCCGTAGGCAAAAAAGCCAAGGGATAAATAATGTTAAAATAAGGCTCCGGGTGACTTGATTTTTTGTCTGGAGTCTTTTATTATGTTAGAAGGGATTTTATCTGATATATGTGATGGCTTTGGGATGAGCCACCCTGAAAAGGAGGATTTCAGATGATTATTCTGGCTTCTGCTTCCCCAAGACGCAGGGAACTGTTGGAGCAGATGGGGGCTGAGTTCCGTGTGGAGGTCAGCGATGCAGAGGAAATCAGCAGGCAGGATATAAGTCCTGTGGAGCTGGTAATGAAAAACGCACATCTAAAGGCAGCTGCAGTAGCAAAGCTCTATCCGGATGTACCGGTGCTAGGAGCTGATACGGTGGTGAGCCTTGATGAAAATATTTATGGTAAGCCTAGGGATAGGAAGCAGGCTGAAGAGATGCTCCAGAGGCTGTCTGGCAGGACCCATCAGGTGTCCACCGGCATTGCCTTGGTATGGCAGAATCGTCTTTGGCAGGCATGTGAAACGACGGAGGTATCTTTTGCCCCGCTTTCCACGGCAGAAATTTCCCGCTATGTTGAATCCGGCGAGCCC
>CAVFWX010000002.1:0-48237 GCA_963626225.1 Anaerotignum sp. | reverse complement strand
CAATGTAAAAAGCCGTAGCTGAAAATCCAGCTACGGCTTCATTATGCTTGTTTAGCTTACGCACACAAAAAATTATGCACGGAACTTGCGCTTGCGGGCTGCCTCAGACTTCTTCTTGCGGCGTACGCTTGGCTTCTCATAGTGCTCGCGCTTTCTTACCTCTGCCAAGGTACCAGCCTTCTGGCTCATACGCTTGAATCTGCGGAGTGCGCTATCAATGGTCTCGTTCTTACCAACCTTAATCTCGTTTGCCATCTATCTTTCCCCCCCTCCAGTTGACTTGGGAGTGTATTTTACAACTACACCTTAATAGTATAACAAAATATCCCCTACCATGTCAAATGCTCTGAGATATTTTTGTTAATCTTTCTCAATTAGTCCCATAGGCTCATTTATCAGCCTGGAGGCCACTGCATGGAACGACCACCCAGCACATGGAAATGCAAGTGCTTGACGGTCTGGCCACCCTCGTCACCGGTATTGGCAACTACACGGAAACCCTTGTCCAAATGATTTTCCCTGGCAATCTGAGGAATAACCTCGCAGAGGATATGACCGGCAATCTCCTTGTCGTCAGCTGTCAGCTCACCTACGCTTACCAGATGCTTCTTGGGTATTACCAAGGCATGGAAAGGTGCCTGAGGCTCCAGATCCTTAAAGGCCAATACCTGATCGTCCTCATAGACTGCATTGGATGGAATCTCCTTGGCTGCAATCTTGCAAAAAATACAATCTGCCATATTCGTACACCTCCCCACTTTTATCAATCAAATTTCAACCGTGCTTACTATTTTACCATAAACACCGTCTTTATACAATCTTTCTAGGGAAACCTGATATATTTCTCCCAGCTCCACCTTGTCGTCAGTATAAACCCGGATATAGGTATCAGTCAGGCCGTCAGTCTCGCCCTCCTGCTCGGTCTCAAAAAGCACCTGCTGCACCGTACCCAGATAGGACTGACAAAATTCCCGGGACATTTCTGCTGCCACCGCCTGGAGCCTGTGAACTCGCTCCTTCTTAATTGGCTCTGGCACCTGATCCGGCATGGAAGCAGCCGGAGTACCTGTCCGTGGCGAATAAGGAAAGACATGCATCCGAGAAAACTTCAGGCTGCGGATGTACTCAAGGCTCTCCGCAAACATTTCCTCTGTCTCACCTGGGAAGCCCACAATCACATCTGTGGAAATGGACACACCCGGCACTGCCTCCCGCACCCGCTGCAAAAGCTCAGCAAATTCTTCACGATTATAGTGGCGGTTCATTCGCTTTAACACATAGTCGGAGCCTGCTTGCAGTGGCAAATGGAGGTGATGGCTAAACCGTGGATGATTCCGGAGCAGCTCCAACAGCTCCTCTGACAGCTCAATGGACTCCAAGGAGCTAACCCTCAGCCGCCTAAGTCCTGGCAGATCCAGCACCATCTTGGCAGCTGTGGCAAGGTCAGTACCATCTTTGAAGTCCCTGCCATAGGCTCCCAAGTGTATACCTGTAAAGACGATTTCCTTAAAGCCGTTGTCCAGCAGCTTCTGTGCCTCCTGACGAACGCTTTCAGGATTTCTGGAACGCAGGGGGCCTCTGGTAAAAGGAATAATGCAATAGCTACAGAAATTGGTGCAGCCCTCCTGGATTTTCAAAAAAGCTCTGGTTCTGGTAGGCATGTCCAATATAGGAATGTCCTCAAATTCCCGCACCTTCATGATGTCTGTTACGCCGTCGATAATCTTGCCGTTCTGAGCAATGGCCTGCTCCACATATTCCACAATGCGGCGGCGGTTTGCCGTGCCTAGCACCACCCGAACCCCTTCAATGGCCTTAATCTGCTCCGGAGCAATCTGGGCATAGCAGCCTGTGACGGCAATGACAGACTCAGGATTCTGCCGCTGAACACGGCGGATCAGCTGCCGGGATTTTTTGTCTCCCAGACTGGTAACAGAGCAGGTATTGATGACATACACATCTGCAGCTTGACTATGATCTACTACCTCATAGCCAGCCTCCTTGAAAAGTCCCTCCATTACCTCAGTTTCAAACTGATTTACCTTGCAGCCCAGGGTAACAAATGCCACACTTGCCAAATTATCTTCCTCCTAAGTCCCCGATTTCATACTGTATTACGGCAGCTGCCGCAATTGCCGCTGTCTCTGCCCGCAGAATACGTGTGCCCAGGCTTACTGAGGCAATACCTAAATCCCTTGCCAACTGAGCCTCTGCCAGAGAAAAACCTCCCTCTGGACCAATGATGAATACAAGCTTCTTGGTTTCCCTATGAGCCTGCAAAAAAGCCTTAATGCCCTGCTGCTCCTCGTTTTCATAGCACATACAGATAGCTATGCCATCTTTCTTGGCAATCTCTGCAATTTCCCTAAGCCACTGGCCAAAGGGTGCAATAGGCTCCACTGTAGGCAGGCAGCTACGACCACATTGCTTACCGGATTCATTGGCAATTTTCTGCCATTTTTCCTGACGGGCAGCAGCCTTTTTGCCATCGTATTTTACTACGCAGTTGTCGCTGGCCAAAGGAACGATAGTATTTACCCCCAGCTCTGTGGCCTTCTGGGTAATAAGCTCCAGCTTATCTCCCTTAGGCAGGCACTGAGCCAATATCAGCTCCACCGGGGACTCCGTTTCCTCCTGGATATACTGCTCCAGCTGCAGCTCCACGGTATTTTCCGTAAAGCCTGTGATGCTATACTCTCCCACCTGGCCTATATCATCGGCTACTACAATGTGATCCCCTGCCTTGGCCCGCATAACCCGTCCCAGGTGATGGGCATCACCACCAGTGATAGTAAGGTTATCTGCCAACAGGGACTTGATAAAAATCCGCCTCATAGCATCTCCTTATGCCTTGGCCAAATCAGCCTTCCGCTGGAAGGTAATGCAGGCCCAGCCCTTGCTTTCATGTCGTTCTACCACGGCATAATCATGAGCCTCTGCCGCATCCAGCACATCCTGAATCCGATCCTGGATAATACCGCTGGTGAGCAGCACGCCATTTTCCTCCAGATGCTCATCCAGCTGGTCAAAGAGACGAATGATAATATCTGCAATGATATTTGCAATAACCAGATTTGCCTTGCCATGGATATTCTGCATAAGATCGCTCTGGGCAACGCTGATTTCATTCTCCACATGATTCTGCTCCAGATTCTCCTGGACAATCTTCAAAACAGAATCATCATAGTCTACAGCCTGGATATTCTTAGCTCCCAGCTTGGCAGAAATAATGGAAAGAATGCCTGAACCAGTGCCTACATCAAAGACAGTCATACCAGGCTTTACCAGTTTCTCCAGCTGGCGGATGCACATGGAGGTGGTGGCATGGGTGCCGGTACCAAAGGCCGCACCTGGATCCAGCTCGATAACTACCTCGTCAGCCTTTGCCTCATAGCTTTCCCAGGTAGGCTTGATGACGATTTTCTCACCAGGCTTTTCCGTGTGGAAATACTGCTTCCATGTATCTGACCAATCTTCATCCTGCAGCTCAGCAGTGGACATAAGGCAAGGGGCAGTATTCACCCCTCTGGACTCCAGTGCCTTGATTTCCTGCTTCAGGGTCTGAATACGGCCCTCTAGCTCCCCGTTTACCGGCAGATATGCCTTTTCTGTTACCACTTCTGTTTCCTTGGCAATAGGGATGTCGGTATAGTCCCATTTGCCGGAGGTAATATAATCATTTACCAGCTCCGGATCCTCGATAACAACACCGGAAGCTCCCAAATCCCTGAAAATCTCTGCAATAAGCTCCACAGCCTCATGGCTGGTCTGGATGCTGACCTCGCACCATTTCATACAATCTCTCCTCTTTCACTACCACCAGTACTGCATAAGTCTATAGATTCATTAGCTATTGAAGAACTTCTTCACCTTGTTCAGGAAGCTATCCTGCTCTGGATTTACCTTATTACCGCTGATTTCACCGAATTCCTTCAGCAGCTCCTTCTGCCTGTCAGACAGCTTCTGGGGTGTCAGCACCTTGATGCGGACATGCTGATCGCCGTTGCCGTTACGGCGGAGCATAGGTATGCCCTTGCCCCGGAGACGCATTACAGTGCCAGACTGGGTGCCAGGGGCGATCTTCATCTCTACCTTGCCATGAATGGTAGGCACCTCCACAGTATCTCCCAAGGCTGCCTGAACGAAGGTTACAGGCACCTCGCAGAGCACATCATAGCCCTCACGGGTAAAGAGCTCATGAGGCTTGATATATACATATACATAGAGGTCGCCGCTTGGGCCACCACGACGGCCTGCCTGACCGCCACCGGCCACACGGATACGCTGTCCTTCGTCAATACCTGCCGGAATCTTTACCTTGATGGTCTTATTGACCTTCTTCTGGCCACGGCCGCCGCACTCCTTGCATGGAGTCTTGATGATCTTGCCGGAGCCGCTGCACCGCTCGCAGACATGGGAATTTACCATACGGCCAAATGGAGTATTGGCGTAGGACTGTACCTGGCCAGAGCCATGGCACTGAGGGCACTCCTCAGGGCTGGTTCCCTTGGCAGCACCGGTGCCGCCGCAAGCTGTGCAGTTTTCAGTCCGTGGCACCTTCAACTCCTTCTCCACCCCAAAGGCTGCTTCCTCAAAGGTCAGTTCAATATCTATGCGGAGATCCGCACCCTGCTCAGGGCCGTTGCGGCGGGCATTGCCTCTGCCGCCACCAAAGAATGTGTCGAAGATATCTCCAAAATCACCGAAACCGCCGCTGCTAAAGCCGCCGAAACCACCAAAGCCACCGGCTCCGCCAGCTCCTCCTCCCTGGGAGAAAGCATCATGGCCGAACTGGTCATACTGGGCTTTTTTCTGCGGATCCTTCAGCACATCATAGGCCTCATTGATTTCCTTCATGTGTGCTTCGGCTTCTTCCTTGTTTTTCAGGTTGCGGTCTGGATGATATTTAATCGCCATTTTGCGATAGGCTTTTTTGATTTCGTCATCAGAGGCTCCCTTTTTGATGCCCAGAACCTCATAATAATCCCGCTTTTCGCTCATTTATCTCACCTTTACCTGTTATACACAAATATGAGCTGCCACCTTTATGCAGTGGCCATAGGCACATACACCGGGGCGGCAGCCCATACTAAATTCTAGCTAAAATTATTTTTCAGTAAACTCGGCGTCGATTACATCGTCGTCCTTCTTGGCACCAGACTGTGCACCGGCATCCTGCTGGGCACCTGCCTGCTGCTGTGCCTGCTGAGCCTGCTGATAAGCAGCTGCACTAATGGCATGGAGTGGCTCCTGAAGCTCCTCGGTAGCCTTCTTGATGGCCTCGGTATCAGTACCCTTCAGGGCTTCCTTAACCTTCTCAATAGCAGCCTTTGCCTTTTCTACCTGGCTTGCCTCAGCCTTGTCACCCATCTCCTTGATGAGCTTTTCAGCCTGATATACCATGGAGTCAGCGTTGTTGCGGATCTCGATGCTTTCCTTCTGAGCCTTGTCCTCTGCTGCGTGAGCCTCAGCCTCCTTGACCATACGGTCAATATCATCCTTGCTCATGCCGCTGTCAGACTGAATGGTAATGTTCTGGGACTTGCCAGTACCAAGATCCTTGGCAGATACATGCACGATACCGTTGGAGTCGATATCAAAGGTAACTTCGATCTGAGGTACGCCACGTGGAGCTGGTGGGATATCGGTAAGGCTGAAGCGGCCCAAAGTCTTATTGCCGGCAGCCATTTCACGCTCGCCCTGAAGTACATGGATCTCAACAGCTGGCTGGTTGTCAGCAGCAGTGGAGAATACCTGGCTCTTGGAAGTAGGAATGGTGGTGTTGCGCTCAATGATCTTGGTGCAAACGCCGCCCAGGGTCTCAATGCCCAGGGACAGTGGAGTTACATCCAGCAGAACTACATCCTTGGCATTGGTCTCATCACCAGAAAGGATGCCGCCCTGGATAGCAGCACCAACAGATACGCACTCATCAGGGTTGATGCCACGATGTGGCTCCTTGCCCAGATACTTGCGAACAGCTTCCTGAACAGCAGGAATACGGGAAGAACCGCCAACCATGAGAACCTTGGTAATCTCGCTGGCAGAAAGACCTGCATCCTGCATAGCCTTGCGGGTAGGAACCATGGTACGCTCTACCAGGTCAGCAGTCAGCTCATCGAACTTGGCACGGGTCAGAGTCAGATCCAGGTGCTTAGGGCCGCTGGCATCAGCAGTGATAAATGGCAGGTTGATATTGGTGGAAACCATGTTGGACAGCTCGATCTTGGCCTTCTCAGCAGCCTCGATAACACGCTGGGCACTCATCTTGTCAGCAGACAGGTCAATGCCATTTTCCTTCTTGAACTCGTCCACAATCCACTGCATAACAGCATGGTCAAAGTCATCGCCGCCCAGATGAGTATCACCATTGGTAGCACGAACCTCAAATACGCCGTCCTCAATGTCCATGATGGATACATCGAAGGTACCGCCGCCCAGGTCAAATACCAATACAGTCTGGGTCTCGTCCTTGTCGATACCATAAGCCAGAGCTGCTGCAGTTGGCTCGTTGATGATACGGAGAACCTCCAGGCCTGCAATCTGGCCGGCATCCTTGGTAGCCTGACGCTGGCTGTCGTTGAAGTAAGCTGGTACAGTAATAACAGCCTTGTCTACCTTCTCACCCAGATAAGCCTCGGCATCAGCCTTCAGCTTCTGGAGAATCATAGCAGAAATCTCTGGTGGGGTGTAGCTCTTGCCGTCAACAGATACAGTATAACTCTTCTCGCCCATATGACGCTTAATGGAAGAAATGGTACGGTCAGGGTTGGATACAGCCTGACGCTTTGCCAGCTGGCCTACCAGACGCTCACCAGTCTTAGTGAAACCAACAACGGATGGGGTAATCCTGCTTCCTTCAGGATTGGTAATAACTGTAGGCTCGCCGCCTTCCATAACGGATACTACGGAGTTGGTAGTACCCAAATCAATACCTATTACTTTAGACATAATCTATTTCCTCCTTAAATAATTAAGAAACTTTACATATTTAATCTGGCAGCCCATATCTCATGGCACTGCCAATCGTTAGCTTAGCTGTTGGCCACAACCTGTACCATGGCAGGGCGGATAACCTTGCCCTTCACCATGTAGCCCTTCTGCAGCTCCATGGCAATGGCCTCATCTTCCAAATCCGGATTTTCCACCCGCATTACTGCCTGATGGAAGTTTGGATCAAACTTAGCATCAGTGGTGTCGATTTTCTCCAGGCCCTTGGACTTTAATACCTCCGCCAGCTGGTTGTAAATCATCTCCACACCCTGCTGGAACTTGGCTGCGTCAGTGGCCTCGGCTGCCATGGCCCGGTCGAAGTTATCCAGCATTGGCAGTAGCTCCTTAATGAAGTCCTGCACCACCATGTTGGAAAGCTCTTCCTTTTCCTGACGGGTACGACGGCGGAAATTCTCAAAATCCGCCTGAAGACGTTTCATCCGCTCCACGCCGTCAGAAAGCTGCTTTTTCAAATCCTCCAACTCCTTGGCTGCTTCCTGCTCCTGGGAATCTGCATCCCCCTCTGCTTTAGCTGCCTGAGCCTCTGTATCAGCATCCTCAGGCTTTTCTGCCGCCTGGGCCTCTGCATTCTCTGTCTTTTCCTTCAAGTCTTCATTTTCCAAAGGCATTAACCTTCACCTCTTCAATCTTGTCTATATTGTTACCATTGCAATCTTTTGATTACCTCGGTAAGATTCTGATTCATGTAGTTCAGCAGGGACATGGTCCTGCCGTATTCCATACGGGTTGGCCCCAGCACTGCCATGGAGCCCAGCAGCTCCCCATCAAGATGGTAGGTAGCCGTTATGATACTGCAATCCTTTATGCCACTGTACTCGTTTTCCTGGCCGATGCTTACCGTCAGGCCATCTCCTAAGTGCGCTTTCAGGATATCCTTCATGAGCTGATCCTTTTCCAGCATCACCAGCAGCTCCTTTACCTTGTCCACATTGTGGAACTCCGGCTGCTCCAGCATCTCCGTGGTGCCTCCCAGATAAAGCCTTTCCTTCTTCTGGGAATCCAGTGCCTTGTCTATCAGGTGCAGGGCTGATTCATATAAGCCGCTGTCCCCGATTTCCTTTTCTATCTTCTTCAGGCTGCCTCCCTGAATGGCTCCCAGGGTATGTCCTGCCAGGGTTTCATTGATAACCTTGGCCATCCGCTGGAAATCCTCAAAGGTTGCCCCTGGCGGCATTTCCATAATCCGGTTTTCCACAAAGCCTGCATCAGTCATAAGCACTGCAATAACCCGATGGTCATCTAATGGCAAAAACTGCATGCAGCGAAAAGCTGCTGTGGAAATCTGTGGTGCCAGCACCAGGGAAACATTTCTGGTCATGCGGGATATTATCTTGGCAGTTTCCTGAAAAACCTGATCCACCTGCTGTACCTTGCTCTGGTACCATTTGTTGATGGTGTCCTTTTCCTGCTCCGTCATAGGCTGTACCGGCAGCAGCGTGTCCACATACAGCCGATAGCCCTTGGAGGAAGGAACCCTGCCAGAGGATGTGTGGATATGCTCCAGGTAGCCCAGCATCTCCAAATCCGCCATTTCGTTACGGATGGTAGCAGCACTGACTCCCAAGTCATATTTCCTAGCCAGAGTTCTGGAGCCTACTGGCTCGGCTGAGGTGATGTAATCCTGGACTACAGCCTGCAGGATGCGTTTTTTTCGATCATCTAAAGCCTTCAGCATTCTCTAGCCTCCTCTTTATTAGCACTCCCATTAAGTGAGTGCTAACTTATGAACATAATATACCGCTAATTCGTCAAAATGTCAATAAGTCAAATAAAAATTTTTCTTTTTAGTCCAATCCCAAGGAACGAACAGAACGCCAGCGGTCATGGAGCCAGAACCAATCCTCTGGATGATTTTTTATCTGCTCCTCCAGCATATTCAGCAGTTGCTGCATGGTGCGACGGATATCCTCCTGCTTGTTTTTCGTCCGCTCCACATAGATCGGAGGCTGGATGGTAATATGATGTCCCCCGTCAGGACGGTGGCAAATCTGTCCTGCAAAGATAGGAGAATTTTGTCCCCGTGCCAGTGCTGCAGGGCCGGTAACGCAGTTGGTCTTTCTGCCAAAGAAATCCAAAATAATGCCATCCTTCAAGCTTGGATCCTGATCCATAATAAGGCCAATCATCCAGCCTTCCTTTATCATCTTGAACATTTCCCGCACATCAGATTTATAGGTGATGTGCATACCGGACAGCTCCCGGTACTCCATAATGAATTTATCTGCCTGGCTGTTTTTCTGCTTCTTTGCCACCCCTACCAGTGGTACGCCATACTGTGCCAGTGCCGCACCCATGATTTCCCAGCTATCGCTATGGTTGGTGGCAATAATGCCTCCCCTGCCCTCCTTGATGGCTTCCTGAAGATATTCCAGCCCTTCAATGGATACATGCTGCTGCATCTGCCCATCCTTGATAAGCTCAGGATAGCGGAGCACCTCCATAAGCATAGGCCCAAACTGTACCCAGGATGCCTTGACAATTTCCTCTGCCCGCTTTTCGTCCACATGGAGGCAGCGGATTACATTGTCTATGCCCAGCTTTTTCCGCTTTGGCGGTACAACCAGCCAGGTAAGCTTCCCCAGAAAATTTCCCAGGCTGATACAGCTTTTCATGGAAAACTGGCAGGCCAGCCAGCTAAATATTTTCATCATATAATACATCTGCTAATTCCCCCGTTTACGCGTATTTACCTTATTTTACACTTTTCGGGACAAAAAGAAAACTCCCAGCTAAAAATGCTTTAGGAGCGTGTTTTAAAGGCAATCGCCTCAGACATGACCTAGCTTTTAGTGGGAGTTCTATATTTGTTTTTTTAGGAGGCTTATTTGCCTTCCTCCATGGCCTTCAGCTTCTTTTCCATATCCTTCAGCCGCTTGTTCATTTCCACGATCTTCTGGACATGAGCCTCCATGCGGAGCCACTGCTGATGAGGACGAGCTGGGAAGCCTGCATAGAATACTCCCTCAGGAGTATTGTTCATAATGCCGCTACGGGCAGCAAAGACGGAATTGCCGCCGATGTTGATATGACCTACAGTACCGGTCTGACCACCAAAGGTAACATTTGGGCCAGAGTTGGTGGAACCGGAGATGCCTGTCTGAGCAACGATAAGGTTTCCAGAGCCAATATGGCAGTTGTGGCCAATATGAACCAGATTGTCAATCTTAGTGCCCTTGCCAATAATGGTGGAGCCAATGGTAGCACGGTCAACGCCGGTATGGGCACCGATTTCCACATCGTCCTCCAGCACTACATTGCCTACCTGTGGCACCTTGGTATGAACGCCATTCTTGCTGGTAAAGCCAAAGCCATCTGCACCAATTACAGCAGAGCTATGGACAATAACCCGCTGACCTACCTTGCAGTGCTCACGGATGGTGGCACTGGAATAGATAACGGAATCCTTGCCAATAACAGCATACTGGCCAATATAGGTATGAGGATAAAGGGTAACGCCATCCTCAATGACAGCATGGTCATCTACAAAGGCCATTGGCATAATGGTAACATTCTCGCCAATAACAACATCCTTACCGATATGTGCCTCCGGACTTACGCCCTTCTCATGGACAATAGGCGGCGTAAAGAGGGATAGCATAATGGCAAAGGCTGCCCTGGTATCCTCTACAAAAACCGCTGGCAACGGAAAATCCTTCTGCTGGTCATTGATGGCTGCTGGCAGTAGTACCGCTGCTGCCTTGCATCCTCTGGCCTCCTCCACATGATTTTCATCAGCAAAGGTAATATCTCCAGCAGCTGCCCCGGTAATATTGTTAATACCGGTAATCTCCACGCTGCCATCCCCCTGCAGCCGACCATTGATGCGGGCTGCGATCTCCTCTAAGGTCATAATCATAGCAAATTCCCCTTTACCCTGTATTTATCTGCCTTACTGCAGCTTCTGGATAACCTCATCGGTAACATCTGTGGCACCAGTAACTGCTATGCCATCCTTGCCGGTACTGTTGATAACGGTATCCAACTTCTTTTCCTTCACTACATCATCCAGGGCAGCATCCAGCTTGGTCTTCATCTGGGCACCGTATTGCTGCTGAATACCTGCTGCCTTCATCTGGAACTGCTGCACCAGCTTCTGCATATCCTCATCAGATGTTCCCTTGGACTGAGCCTCCTGAAGCTGCTGATCAGCCTCATTTTGTACATCTGTAAGCTTGTTACGCATTTCTTCTACAGATGACTTAATCTGAGGAGCCTCATCCTGAATCCGGGACTCATCTACATAGCCTATATTTACCTTGCCACAGCCGGCAGTAAATGCCATTACACACAGTGCTGACATAATAACGGCTGAAATTCTTTTCTTACTCATCATAATAAAAGCCTCTTTCCTGCTTTATCTACTGTTTGTATGAATCTATGGGCTGAAATGGCTGCTGCTGCATTTCCTGCAGCATTTCCTCCGTCAGATCCAAGGTGTCAATACCAATAACAGCCCTCAGACCTAACTGGTCATTACTCATATCAGAAATACCTGGCTCCACTACCTGAATATTATCTGCTGGTTCAGACAAAATCAAGGTTAGCTTGTGCAGAATGGCTAGCTTGGCAGCCCTGCCTGCAATGTCGCCGTAAATCTTGTCCTGTATCTGCTTAGCCTGGATTTTCCTGGCTTCCAGCAAAGTTTTCTTCTTGGCTGTGCTAATTTTCTGCTCTACAGGGGAAACAGCCTGCTCCAATGCCTGGGCATTGCGGGTCTGGGCCGCTAGCTCCTTATCTAGCTCGGCTTGCTGCGTCTGCTGTTTTTCCTGCTCATTCAGCCGTTTCAGCTCAGCCATAGGCTCAGCGGCTTCCTCTGCCATGATTTCCTTGAATCTCTGCTCCTGTTCCTGGGAAAGCTGGGACAGTACCTGATCCCGCTGCTTCTGCAGCTCGTCAATACGATTCAGCATCTCCTGCACCTGTTCCTGGGAAAGCCCTAGTACATCAGCACTGTCAGTCTTGATGCGAAGATTCAGGATTTCATTAAGATAAGGCTGACTGGCAGCACTACGCTCAGCATCAAACTGAGGCTTCAGCTCTTGACGTTTCTTCTCTGCCAGCTCATTGAGCTGCTTTACCAGATCTCCATGTCTTTCCAGCTGATCCAGACGGGTCTTTTGCTGAGCCGCTTCCTGAAAAAGCTTGTCATCTACCTGGGGCTGGGGCAGCTGCAGCTTCAAATCCTCTAATGCCAGGGAATTTTCCAGATGGACTATTTCCTGCTGCACCTTCTGGAGCTTCTCATAGTCAGGATGTGCCTTTATCAGCTGCTGCATATCCAGCATACCAATAACAGGCGTATCCCCTTCCTGTGCAGGAGCCTGCCGCCCCCATACAACATATGCTATGATGACTCCCAGCAATACCAGCAGCACAGCAGCACCAGCCAGCACTGTTTTCTTTCTACGCTGCTTAACTGCAGCCTGCTCACTGTTTTCCTGCTCTGCCGCCATGAAATTGCTCCTTTCTGCCCTGCATATCCTATATCAGCAAAGTACCGAGCGCCCCGGGGGAGCTCGGTACTTCATCACATTCTATCTGCTTGTACGATATTACTTGGACAGCTTCTTCACAACGTCCTGAGTGATATCAGTACCGCCATATACAACAACATCCTTATGCAATACTACAGTGATACCCTTGGCATCGGCAACAGCCTTTACTGCTTCCTCAACCTGCTTCATGGCAGGCTCCATCAGGTCGCTCTCCTGCTGCTGAAGTCTCTGCATGGTCTGCTGATAATAAGACTGCTTCTCCTCGTCAGTCATATTGGCAGACTTCTCATCAAAATCCTGCTGAGCCTGCTGTCTAGCCTTGTTCATTTCATCGGTTACATCAGTAAATACCTTCAAGCTAGTAAACTGACGATAATCAACTACGCCAACATTGGAAGAAGCGGCTGCAGATGCCACGCCAGTACCAGACTGGGTCAGAGCCAATGCAACAACACTGCCTACGAATACCAGTGCAATCAATACACTGACAATTTTTACCTGTGCTTTTTTCAACTGAATCATTTTTTAGTCTCCTTCTTTTAATAAGCAAAATACTTAAAATGCCTTGTCCTTGTTCCTGTCACAGCGAGTATTTTCACCTAGAACAAAAGCAAATACATTATAACCCTTATACTAGGCAAAGGCAAATGAATTTTCACTTTAAAAATATCCAATAAACCTTAGCCAGCTATTATATGGATCCCTGGCGTATTCTAAGGCCAGGAAATCATGGAGCCGATAGCCCAGAGCATATTCATTCCTATGGTCGACTGCCCTATAAGCGTATCTAACATACAGCCTGTCCGCTAATTTTTGCTGAGCCTCTACACCAATGGCACTATTGGTGAAATCATAAAGCAGTGTCAAATCCGTGCCTGTAGGAAGATTGTAGCCATAGCCCAGGTTCCAATCCAATTTCATGGACTGGGGATAAACATTCATTCTTACAAAAAACTCATCCCTGCTTGAGAGCCTTCTGCCAAGATGTAATCTTGCCTGAAGGCTGGTGTCCTCACGATTGCCATGGCTGTTGCCTATATCAGCTCGTCCTTCCAGACGGACACGATATAGGCCAGAATCAGTACGGCTCATAACTGCAAGCTTCTCTCCGGGAGCAATGGTTACCTGGGTTGTCATATCCCAAGCCTGAAAAATCTTATCCTGGTTCAGGATATCTTCCAGATATGCTTCCATTTCCTGGCGATGCCTTGCCACAAAGGGCACAGGCAAGCCAATAAGCTGGTTGATGCGGTTTTGCATCTTGTCCCGCCGTAGCAGCAATCCTGCATTCAGCATGGTATCAGAGTGCATACTCAAATCCACGGTGCGAACCACAGGCAGCAATGGATAAAGCACTACATTTACCTGGGTATCCTCCGCTACATTTACATCAAAATCTGCCCGAAATTCCGGGGCACGCTGCTGCAGAAAGGCATTTACCTGCTTTTTCAGCAAACCATGGGTCCAGTCAACGGCCGCAATAGGCAGCCCCTGAAGGCTGTTGCTGAATATTTCATCCATGCCAGCTACATCCTGATAAAGAAGCTGTGCCAACTCAGGACTCATGCCCTCCACAGTTACCTTGGTGTGAACCTGGGTTATTTTGTCCTGCCAAGGCAGGATAGTGACACGAATTTGTGTATTTTCCCCAGGCTTCAGCTCCACAGCATTTACTGTATATCCCACCAATACCTTGTCAAATACCTGCAGAATAATATTCTCGTACTGCTTCCTATCCTGACTTACAGCTTCCAGGGACTTGCCCTCTAAAAGCTGCTCACCTATGGCTTGGACGCTCTTTTCCATACGCTGCTGCACAGGCAGAGGCAGATTTCCATCTGCCTGAACCACTGCCTCCACTTCCTGTATATCAACAGGAGCAGCCGCCTGGCCTAAGCCTGCTGGCAGAAACCAAAGCAGGCCCAGCAGACATATGATGGCTGCCAGCCTACCTGGCTCCTGCAGCCTCATTAGAATGTGCCGCCTACGTTAAAGTGAACTCTGTTGCCCTGAGAACCATGACCAATGTCAACACGGATAAGTCCCAGAGGGGAATCCAGCATGATACCTACACCATAGCTACCATGAAGCTTGGATGGCTTCCAGCCGCTATCCCAGGCAGAACCAAAGTCTGTAAACAGGGCTGCCTTGAAGTTCTTGGACAGTGGGAAGCGATACTCGATGTTGCCCAGAATCATGCTGTTGCCCCGGAAAATATCATCACGATAGCCACGGATGGTGTCCTGGCCGCCCAGCATAAACTTGGCAATAGTTGGCAGGGTAGAAGTAGCATGACCATAGCTGCCATGGAATACCAATACCTGGTTCCGGCCTACCTTGCGGAAGGTGGAGCCATCAATGGTGAACTTGTGATACTTGAAGTCGCCACCAAGGCCTGAATACTCATACCCCAGAACAGACTTATAGCCATCGGTAGGATAGATATAATTGTCACGGGTATCAGTAATGTGATTGAAAATCAAGGAGCGGGTCAAGCCGAAGTTGGCATCACGCCAATCCATATTTCCACTTCTATCTCTACCATCCTTATGTTTCACATAAGTATCCTTCTTGTTGCGGAAGGTAATGGAATTGGAGGTATACTCACTCTGAGGACGGGAGAAACCCAGCTCAAAACCAACATTCTTACGCATGAATTCCTCGATGAAATCACTGTTTTCATCGTATTCATTGTAACGATAGGTACGGTTATAAATCTTGAAGGTACCGCCGGTTTCCTTGCTGTCCAGCCATGGACGATGGTAGGAGAAAGTATAGCCCTTGGCACTGGTATCGGTACTACTCTTGGTAAAGCTTACATTGACAGAATCACCAGTACCACGGAAATTGCGGTCACCCAGGCTGATCATGCCCACAAAGCCGTCAGAGCTGCTATATCCTGCACCAATACCGAATACACCAGTATTCTTCTCGGTAACATCTACTTCCAGTACGCAGGCATTTGGCTCCAGACCTTCAATAGGCTTTATGTCTACGGATTCGAAGAAATCCAGATTGGTCAGACGCTGATAGCTGCGGATCATATCATTTTTATTCAAAGGCTTGCCTACCTTGGAACGAAGCTCCCGAAGTACAACCTTTTCCTTGGTTTTTTTCAGGCCCTTGATCTTAAAGCCTTCCAAAATACCCTCATTGATCTTAATAACCAGCTTGCCATCATCACCTACATCCAGATCACGGATCTTGGCCCTTATGTAGCCATCTTTCATGTACTGCTTCTGCAGGGCACGGACATCCTCCTTCAAGGCAATGCGGTTCAACCTGTCCCCGGCCTTCAGCTGCATTTTGGACTGCAGCTTGCTGGTAGGCTCAATATCGGTGTTGCCATCCAGCTCCACGCTGCTAATAATTGGTGTCTCAAAAAGATGATAAGTAACGATTACACCCTCTGGAACAGTCTCAAAGGATGGATAAATGTCGTAAAAATATCCAGTACCATAGATATTGCTGGCATCCTCAGACAAAAGTCCAATGGAGCAAATATCTCCTGCTTTTGATACCTGGGCCATTTTGATGGTATCAATAATATCGTCGCTGACACCATCATATTTTACATCCACAATGGTGTTGCCCTCGATAGACTCCATCATCTTGTTCAAATCCTCATCAGCTGGACGGGATGCATTCCACTGAGCCATGCGATCTGATGCAGCTGGTGCTGATTCCTGAGCATTGATTTCCTGCTCCACTGTTTTCTCATCTGGCAGTTCAACAGAACCCTTTACAGTTGTAGTATTGTCACCCAATACAGTTCCCTTGCCGGAATTCAAATCTACGCCCACAACAGTTGGGGTAGCAGTACCATCGGTGGCTGCAAAGGCAGTACCATTTCCCAGACCCATAGACAGGGACAAAGCCACTGCACATGTCAAAAACTTGTACTCATTTTTTTTCAAGGATATAACCTCCCACATATCTTCTTCCCTTAAATTCATTTATATAAAAGCAGCCTTTGTCTTGGGGATTTATATTTTCCCAAGGTATCTGTTATTCCCGCAAAACGCTTCCTGCTGACTGCATCAGCTTTTGCAGCTCTCTGTCAGGAACTTTCAATTCCTGCTGTGACTGCCCGGGTATATTATCATTATAATTGTCCTCATTATCGGTATCATAGTCAATATGATTATCGGCAGCCTCATAGCTATTTGCTGCCTCCTCATCATTTTTGGCTTCATTTACCAGCCAAATACCCTGAGCATCAGGCTTTTCCTCTACTGTCTGAGGCAATGTTATTTGGCCAGCAGCAGATTCACCAGCTGTCTCCACCAGCTTCTGCACCTGTGGCTCCTGGAGATTTTTGCCAGCCTGCATATAAAGTATACCTGCCAATACTAGAATGCAGGCCACTACAGGCGGTGCCAGCCGCTTGAACCAGCGGACACACAGCTTTTGGTCATTTTTCTCCTGAGCACGTTGCAGCTCGGCATGAGCCAGCATCAGCTTCAAATCACCTTGTATATCATTTTCTTGTTCCAAGGAATCGTCAGCCTTATTTAGCCAACCCTTGGCGGCAGCTATATGCTTTCGCACATCCTTCTGCTTATCCATTGTATATCTCTCCTTGAAGATTAACTAATGAATACAATCCATAGCTGCCTATATTTTTTGACATTCATATTTAGGGGATATTGCCTGTTTTTTCTGGTATATGTCCCTTTAGCTCTCTATAGCTACCAATATCAGCTATAAATATATTTTTAGAAGCCAGTATATCTTAGCCAGGCTATTTCCACTGATGAATGAATCTTGACAGCATCCCCCGGACTCGCCGGACACCGCTCTTTTGCAGCTGGTAAATATAGGATGTGCTGACATTCATCTGGCTGGCTACCTGGTTAGCCTCCTGGCATTTCACATAAATGCCCTCCAGTACCTTATACTCCTTGTCAGGCAGCCGGTTCATGGCTGTCTTTACCTGATGGGATACCTCCTGAAGCTCCACCTGATCTGGTACAGGCATAATGCCCGTATCTGCCACAAGCTCCAAGCCAGAGTATAGCCCTTGATTATTTTCTTCCAGGCAGGCTACATCCGCCTTACCCTCCTTTTTGAGGAAGTTGAACATTCTACCCTTTATCCTATAGGAGGCAAAAATACTGAAGGCAACACCTCTGTTATAATCAAAGCTTTCTGCAGCCTCAATAAGTCCCACAGTTCCTTCTTGAATCACATCCATGATATTTTCCAGTGCCAGAAAATCCCTGGCTTCCTTAAATACCAAAGGCTGATATGACTCTATAATCCTGCTGCGGGCCTGATTGCTGCCCTGGTCCTTGTACTGATGCCATAGCTCCTGTTCTTCACAATAATCCAACAGCTTGATTTTATTAAGTTCTTCTATATATTTATCAAGCTGCACTTTATTGCCTCCCTGCCGGTTCATCAGAAAGTAAACCTGGCTTCAATGCCGGCATAGTAGTCACTGTCCTGATCCCTTGTATAAGTCAGGTTAATCTTGTTGGACAGCTCATAGTCTATGCCATAGCTGTAATCATCGGTAGTCATGCTCTGGGTGTATTTTATCAAAGCCTTGTCGGAAATATTCTTCCCTAGTGTGATATTGTACACCTCATAGGCATTCTTGTCACTATTTTTTTCCGTAGTGCTGCCATCGCTGTTGTTGTTCAAGCCCTTGGTCACAGTATCCCTTTCAATGGTGAGCAAATCCAGGTTCAACACATTCCGCATTGCTCTTTCAACCTCTGACAAAATGGTCATCTGCAGACCGATGTTCAGCATAGAAGTAAACTTGCTGGCATCACTTTGATCCTTGTTATAATAATCACTACGCAGGGTCAACAGCTGGATAATTTCCGCCTCCCCCATCTTAGGATCTGATGTAAGCTTGAAATTCATGCTGGTAACAGGTCCATCCAGGGATAGGAATACATTGGTATTGCCGATCTTGGTGCCAGCATTCAGAACAATATTGGGCAACAGGGTATCTGCCTGGCCAAAGTTGATAGCTCCCTCATAAACCTTAAAGTTGGTTTTCAAATAGCTCAGATTGCCCTTGGTTATATAGATGGAACCGGAGGTATTTGGATGGATGGTCAGCCCTCCGAAGTAAGCCCCACCTGCCAGACGAAGATCTCCCAGGGATGGGCTGAAAAATCTGACATTCTTCCCCAACTCCAGGGTGTAGTCCAACATAGCCAAAGGCATATCATCAGAGGATTCCGGCAGCTCACTTGGTATGGAGAAAAGCACATTTTCCACAAACATCTTTCCGGAAACCTTTGGTATAATCCTGGTACCATTATCCGGAGTATGGATCTTCTGGCTATCCACATTCAGGGTAGCATCCAACGGCCCCGTATATATGGAGCTTTCTACATCCAGCTTTTCAAAGATAGCAGCCAAATTATAGTCATCCAGTGTATTGCCAGTCAGATGGCCATGGCCAGAAATATCAAATTTACCAGATCCCATCATGCCTTGGAGCTGATCAATAGTAATATCATGACCTGTAAACTGGATATTGGCATTGAAATCCGTTACCGGCTTTACCACATCCTTAATCTTAAAGGCACCATCAGATACCCTCAAAGCACCAGTAACATAAGGTGCTGCCATAGTTCCCTGGAGCCGCAGCCGTCCATCTGTTGGTCCCACCGCCCAGTCAATATACTTGGACAGGGTAGGCAGCAGGCTCAAATCTGCATCTGCCAAGGACAGGGTTACGTCAAACTGGTTCACTGCATTTGGCATTTCATCTCCCAATGCAGCCAAAGGAATCCGCCCCTGTGCCGTCAAGGTATAGGTTACATCATTATAGTTCTTGCTAGCCTTCATATCCCGCAAGGTTATTACCCGGTCGGCCACATCCAATGTGCCCTCAATGCTATCTATAAAGGTGTTTTCCACCTGCAGATTCTTGATGGAGACTGGAATCTCTGCCCTTGGTGCAGCATGGCTGCCTGTTACATGGACAGTAGTATCAATGGTTCCTCCCACCTTGGTTCCCGCTCCCACTGCCTGGGTAAAGGCACCAACATCAACATTGGCCAGAGTTGCTGTTACATCCACATCCCCTGCCATGTCCACAACGCCCTTTACATCAAAGGTACCAGCAGCACCCTCCTGACCGCTGAAGGTGTCGATATAGATTTTCGTATTGTCCAGGCTGCCTGCCATGGACACATTGTCCAAAGCATAGCTACCCATGGAGCCGTCTGTTACAAAGGCACTGATTTTGGCCTGAGGCTCCGACAGGCTGCCGCCGAATACTGCATTGCCTGTAATGGTGCCGTTAATGTCATTGGCCCTGAAGCCTGTCATGGATATAAGGCTATGGATATCCCCCTTGTCCACATCCATACGTCCCCGGATATGCTTGTTTGCAATATTTACATTGCCGGAGAATTTATAGGTGCCATCATTCTGCTTGAAGGCTATATCATCGAAGAAAACAAATTTATTCTCGTAGCGAACCTTGCCCCCTACATCCTTGATTTCCTGATCATTGACTGCCAAATCCGAAGCATCCAGCTGGCCATTAAACAGAGGATTGTCAATAGTGCCGGTAAGCTTTCCCTTGAACCTGGCCGTCCCCTGTAACGGAATCGGCAGATTCTTGTTGTAGCGGCTCAAATCCACCTCATGTACCATGGCATCCAGATCGATTTTTCCTTCCTTATCCACGGTACCGTTAAAGTCCACATCAATCCACGGGGTAAATACATGGAAGTCCTGCAAAATCAAATCTCTATCCTTAATATAGTAGTCGCCGTCCATGCCGTTGATGAAAATGCCGTTGTAGCTGCCCTGATAAAAATGCACATAGCCCACAACATTTGGATCCTTCAGGGTTCCCGTAATGGTAATTACATTGTCCACATTGCCGGTAAGAGGCTGATCTGGTGCCACTGCCGCCATAATATCCTCCATGCGGGCACCCACTGTATCAACACGCATATTGATGCCCTTGTCCCCAAGGAACCCCATCATACCCTGGGCATACCACTTGGTTTTAGGCCCATGCTCCATGACAAAGTCATCAATCTTTACTCCTCGCAGGCTGCCCGCCGCAGAGCCATGGAACCTATCATAAGGCTGATGGTAAATATGTCCGTCATGGGCAGAATATCTGGCACGGACAATAGGATTGTCAATATCTCCCTGCATAGTGCCCTTAATATCCAAAAAGCCTGCAATAGGCACATCAGGAATAAGGTTGTCCATCAGGGACATATCCACCTCGGAGCCATAGAAGGACACATCAATGGTCTTGTGCAAAACCACATTGCCCTCCAGTCCGAAGCTGCCCCCACCAGGCAGCAGACAGCTAAGGTAGTCCACAGTTATCTTGTCGCCCTCTCTGGCCAGGGAGCTTTTCAATTCATTGATAACCAGCCCATTATAGCTTAGATTATTTCCTCCCAGTGCTCCATAAAGAGCCACATCCTCCGGATGATTGGCATTGCCGCTAAAGGAGAAATCACCGGATATGCTGCCTCCTACGCCGGACAAATTGCTGCCTGCCCCAAAGCTAGCAGCAATATCAGCTACATCAGAAGCAGAAATTCCCTGAAGCTTTCCATTTCCTGTAAAGTCATAGCTCTTGGCATCAAAGCTACCTACAGCCTCTATACGGCCGCCAGCTATATTCAAAGAAGCATTGTTCAGCAAAACCATGCTGTCAGCATAGGAAACCTGGGCAGCCAAATCAGTAAAGCCAATACCCTTTACAGTACCGCTTTTTGCCTCCACTAGGGCATCCACCCGTGGATTATCTGCTGCCCCGGTAATATGTGTCTTGAATTTTATTGGTCCCTCATAAGGAATGTCCTCCACCACAGCAGATGGCTCAAAGCTATCGGAGACAGCCTGAAGATCCAGCTCCAGACTGCCATCATTGATGATGATTTTTCCATGGGCTGCAGCCTTCTGCCCCATAGTCTCCCCACTAGCCCAAAGCAGTGCTTCCTTTTCGTTAAAGGTAGCCAGCACCTTGATATTTTCCACAGGATGAGACTCCAGCAGAGTACAGCTGCCATCCTCCAATTCTATTTGTCCATGATAGGATAGCTCTGTGCCCTCTCTCTTGCCAGATACCGTTAAGGCCTTTACCATGCCCTTGATGTCCTTTACCGTATCTTCCGAAATAGTTCCTTCAGGAACAAATGGCAGATAGTCCTCCAGATTTAGATTTTTCACTTCCAGGCTAAAGCTTTGCCCTCCAGTAGTCCTGCCATTTGATGCCATATCAGCTGTATCCAGTTGAGCCGAAATATTCATCTCCGTTCCCTGATTCTCCCCAGTTGCCTCCAGGCTCATAGCTGGATAGTCAGACAAATCCACTGTGCCCTTGAGTTTATTCACCACAATAGACTGCCCATTGTAGCTGCTACGCAGGACAGAATCATTAATATTTATCTTTGCCGTAAATTTGTTGCTACTTTCACTTTCACTGATAAGATCCTCATAGTTCCAGGTATTGTCCTGCCGCTGCTCAATGGTCACATCAGCCCTATTTACATCTATGCTGCTAATGCCCTCTGTTACAGAATCCCTTATCATGGCCAGAGGACTGATATTGATAACAGCCTCATCCACATGGGCTATCAGCTTATCCTGCTTGTCATAGACGTCCAGTCCATCTACCTGCAGCTGCCGCCAGGACTTCACCTGAACCTGTCCCAGTTCCACCTTGGTAGAAAGGGTTTCACTGGCTATATTTCCTGCCTGCTGAGCTGCCGTTTCCATAAATCCCTGGGATGAGATATATCCCCATAGCCCCAGGCATAGCAGGCAGACTACCCCCACCACCGCTGTTATTGTTTTCTGTATCTTAGTCAAGTGCTCCACTCCCCGGATAAACCACTGCAATATATCAACGTATCACATTGTCCTAGTGATAAATTACATTCAGCAAATATTTCCTACCATTATAACACAAAACTCTTTATTGATTATGAAAATCAGATTAAATTTCTGCCACAAAAAAACACAGGAAGCTACCTGCTAAAACGTACACTTCCTGTGTCTGTATTTTCATCCTTATTTGATGCCAAACATATCCGTTATCAGCTTGATACCAGCCTTGGTCTTGAAAATATTTTTCATAACCATCTTTGCCGTATTAGGAGAGGTGCCTTCCTCGTAAAGGTTTACCATAAAATCCGCCTCAACCAAAATCTGGTAGTCCAGCTCTTTAATGTCATTATAGGTATGATGATGGCCTATGAGATACTTGATGCGGTTAATCTGGGCAGTGGTAAAATTTCCACTACGGCAAAGAAGCTTTTCTGCCTCCTCAGGACCTTCTATCTCCTGATATTTGCCGGCAGAACTCTGATATTTCTTCTCACATTTGTGGATGCCAATATCATGGAGAATCGCTGCTGCTTCCAGCACATACAGATCCTCAGCAGGCATTTTTTCCAAGGTACCGATGACAGCCGCCAAATCATGTACCTTTATGAGATGCTGGATACGCTTTACATCACCCTTGTCATATTCAATCATTGCAGACATTAGGTCTGCCAACTTCTTATCCATAGTATTTCCTTTCTCTAGCCAAATCCCACAGGCTCTGCAGCAAATCTGCCAGCCTCATACAACCCCCAGGGTTTCTGACTCACTGCCCCTATCCCCTGTAAACACATAAATGTATTTTATCATATCATGCATACAGGTGCAATATATTCTCCCTAGTAGTTGCCCCTATTCAGCTCCTTTACTACCAGCAGGCTGCCTAGGGTGCCCAATACAGCAAAAATCCCGGATCCATAGCCGATGTAGGCAATATTGATATGGTCGCAAATAATGCCCCCTACCCAGGTGCCACTGCCGATACCAAAGTTGAATATGCCAGAATAAATGGACATGGCCACAGGTGCTGTACTGACGGTAGTAACCTGCAACAGCATGGCCTGGCTGGACATGCCAAACAAAATCATGATAATGCCCCAGACAATCAACAGACCGAGGAAAACAAATTCATTATAGGAAGCAAGATGCAGGGACAGCAGCACCACAGTCATGCCCATCAAAGAAATTGGCAAGAAGGAATTAGCATACCTGTCATAAAGCTTTGTATATATAATACTGCCTGAAAAACCAGCAAAACCGATAATAACCAGTGCCATTGTGACAGTATTGTCCGACATCTGCACCACATATTTCATAAATGGTTCAATATAGCTGTAGGAAGCATATTGGGCCGTAGGAATCAAAATGGTAATGCCATAAAGCCCTAGAAGAACCTTGTTCTTGAACAGCTCTGGCAACTGCTTGAAGGAAAAGGGCTCCGTCTTTTCCATCTTTGGAAAGAAGAAAAACATATAAACAATGATGCAGGCTGCCACAGCCGCCAAGGAAAAGAAGGACATACGCCAGCCCAGCTGTAGGCCTATAACCCGGCCAATAGGCAGCCCCAAAATAGTAGCCAGTGAAGAGCCTGCTATCAGCATACTCATAGCTACAGCCTTGAACTGTGGTGCCACCAGCCGCACTGCCGCTGGTGTAGCAATGGACCAATATACGGCGTGACCGACAGTCAGCACCAGCCGTGCTCCCAGCAGGCTCCAAAAATCCGTTGCCATGGAAGCCAGGCTGTTGGACACGATAAAGATGCCGATGGTGCCCAGTATCAAGGTTCTCATACTGTACTTTGATGCCATAACCATGAGGGGCATGGAAAGCACCATGACCAACCAGGCATATATGGATACGATTCTGCCGATTTCTGCCTCTGTCATGGCAAAATCCTCAGCAATGGTGGACAGCAATCCCACCGGCATAAATTCAGAAGTATTAAACAGGAAGGCCGCAAAGCTCATGCCAATCAGCGGTAGCCATTGCTTCATGGTCAGTCTTTCCTGGGTATTTTCACTCATCTGTATCTCTCCTTTCTAATTGCAAAACAGCAATATATAGCTATCAAATCAGATTACCTTAGTATATAGCTATCCATGGAGATTTTCAATAGCAGATAAGCAAAATCTCAGTTAAACTTCCGTAAAATTTGAACAAAAAGAGCCATCCTTCCGGACAGCTCCTACCAAGTTTCAAATTTAATTTTGTTTATGCTTGGTCACAAAATCATATACAGCTCCCAGTAGGTTTGCATCGTTGCCATGTTTACAGCAGGTAACCACTGGCTTTACGGTGGCTATGCCTACCTGCTTGATAATATACTCTATACGGTCATTTATCTGCTGGGCGAAATCTGCTCGTTCGCTAATGGCTCCCCCCAGCACAAAGATCTCCGGATCAAATGAATATTGGAGATTGTATATAGTTCTTGCCAGCACCATATACATATTATCCACCGCCTTGGCGGCATCCTCATCCCCCTGCTCCAGCAGGGCAAAAACCTTTTCCCCATTCATTTTCGTCAGTGGCAGCCCTTTTGCCTTGGCCACAGACTCTGCCAGAGCACGAGTGGAACCAGCCTCACTGAGGATAGTGCCTTGGTCATCCACTGCCATAAAGCCAAATTCTCCCCCTAGGAAATGCCTGCCATGATGAATCCGCTTATCCTTCACCACAGCACCGCCTACGCCACTGCCAATAACCAGAAAAAGCATATCCTGATACTCCTGCCCGCTGCCTACCCATGCCTCACCAAGGGCAGCACAGTTGGCATCATTTTCCATGGACACAGGCAGCTCCAGTACCTTCTCTAGCTCTATCTTAATATTGAAATTGTGAATATAAGGTATGGAGCTTACACTGCCAATTACACCTGCTCCATCATCCACTGCTCCCGGCATGCTACAGCCTGCTCCTTCCAGCTGATACTGAGCTGCGTATTCCGCCTTGACCCTGCTATAACCAGCCAAAAATTCCTCCAAGGTGGCAGGAGTAGGAAATTTTCCCTTTGTCAAAATCCTGCCATCCCTGTCGATTACTGCATGCTTTACGCTGCTGCCCCCTGCATCAAATGCCAAAATTGCCATAATATCTTCCCCTTTGCTTGTAATATTATTTCTGCTATCACTATATATGCAAGCATATCATTTGTCAATAAAAGATATATTTTATTCGTGATTTCTTATCCCCTCATCAGCAAAAAGATCATTTATCTGCTGTTCCTTGGCTGCCAGTGCCTCCTCATGTCCTACCAAGGCTGCAAAGGGAGAAAACTGAGCCGCCCGGTCCGACCTGGACATCTGGGGACGTTTCTTTGAAACATAATGGGGGTGATTGATGATATCCTCGTATCCATTCACGCCTTATGACCTCCTATCTGCTTGTTGCGGCTCATGCCTGTAGCACCCTCCTGCAGATTCATTCCCTTTACCAGGGCATTTTTGCCAAATCTTCGCTTGATAGCAAGAGATGCCTCCTGCAGCCGCTTTTCCTTTTCCCTGCTGATTTTCTGCTTTTCCGCCTGCTGTACCTGGACACAATCCTGAAATAAATCCAGCTGCTGAGGTTCTTCCCTTTTTACAGGAATTTCAAATTCCCTGATGACATGGTTGGCTACCACCGTCATACGCCTGATTAGGAGATTTGCATCTATAATCTGCCTATAGAGTTCAGCCGCTGCAGCTACCAGTTTTCTGGTCGACGCAGTATATTCTCCTAGGTTGATAGTGCCATGGGCGTGCTTGGGGATTTTCCTGCCATAGCGGTCAGTGACAATTTCCCCGTGATAGACGGCATTTCGCCCAGGATCCAAAAGATTTTCAATATCATAGCCTACTGTTACCACCAACTGATCCGTTACCAAGCCCTTATCTACTAAATCCAAGCTGAGACTGTCCGCCATTTCCTTCAGGACAATTTCTGCCTTGGCAGCATTGTAGGCACATTGCAGCACTTGACCATTGCTAAGGCTGTTGTTACCAGGGGCATAAACCTTTACGTCAGCAATTCCGCAAGGCTCCCAGCCCCAGGCATGGTCTATAAGCAGCTCCGCATTTTTGCCCAAAAGCCGATATAGCAAATCCTCATTTTGCTCTGAGCACCTGGCTACATCCCCCATGGTAAAGATACCGTAAGCCTTTAGCCTTTTGGCATAGCCCGGCCCCACCCGCCAAAAATCCGTAATAGGGCGATGACTCCACAGCTCTCTCCTGTAGGTCATTTCATCCAGCTGGGCTATCCGAACGCCATTTTCATCCGCAGGAATATGCTTTGCCATGACATCCATGGCTACCTTGCACAAATAAAGGTTGGTGCCTATGCCGGCAGTAGCGGTAATGCCGGTATTTTTCAGCACATCCAAAATAATCCTCATGGCTAGGTCATGAGGTGAAATTCTATATGTCCCCAGATAATTTGTCACATCCATAAATACCTCGTCTATGGAATATACAATCATATCCTCTGGCGATACATATTTCATATATATGGCATAAATCCGAGTGCTGTACTCCATATATAACGCCATGCGAGGGGGAGCAATGAGAAAATCTAGTTCCAGATTCTTGTTTCGTTTCAGCTCTCCATGCTGGCAGGATTTTCCCGTAAATGTCCTTTTATCAGCCTTGTACCGCCGCAAGGAATTTACCTCCCTGACCTTCTGCCGCACCTGAAAAAGCCGTGCCCGACCCGGTATGCCGAAGGATTTCAATGAAGGTGTTACGGCAAGACAAATAGTTTTATCCGTACGACTTTCGTCAGCTACCACTAAATTTGTGTCCAGTGGATCCAGCCCCCTTTCCCGACATTCCACCGAGGCATAAAAGGACTTCAAATCTATGGCAATATATGTCCGCTGCTTTTCCTCCACACTCCCACCTCCCAGATGATATCTATGTTTGAGCTATTTTAGCATAATACCAGTGGAAAGACAAGGTCAAAAAAACAGCCCCCGGAAATCCGGGAGCTGCCTATCTTTAAGCTAAGAATCCGTAAATGGATTATTTTGCCATTGCTTCCTGTACAGCAACTGCTACTGCAACAGACATACCAACCATTGGGTTGTTACCAGCACCAATGAGGCCCATCATGTCTACATGAGCAGGTACGGAGGAAGAACCAGCAAACTGAGCATCGGAATGCATACGGCCGAGGGTATCGGTCATACCATAGGATGCAGGGCCTGCAGCCATGTTATCTGGATGCAGGGTACGGCCAGTACCGCCGCCGGAAGCTACGGAGAAGTACTTCTTGCCTTCCTCGAGACGCTCCTTCTTGTAGGTACCAGCTACTGGATGCTGGAAGCGGGTAGGGTTGGTGGAGTTACCAGTAATGGAGATATCAACATCCTCCAGATGCATGATAGCAACACCCTCTGGAACGGAGTCAGCACCGTAGCACTTAACCTTGGAACGAGGGCCATCGGAATAAGCAACCTCACGAACTACATTTACCTTGCCAGCCTTGTAGTCATACTGAGTCTGAACATAGGTAAAGCCGTTGATACGGGAAATGATCTGTGCAGCATCCTTGCCCAGGCCGTTGAGGATTACACGGAGAGGGTTCTTACGAACCTTATTAGCAGTCTGTGCAATACCGATAGCACCCTCTGCAGCAGCAAAGGACTCGTGGCCAGCCAGGAATGCGAAGCAGCCGGAATCCTCGGAGAGGAGCATAGCTGCCAGATTGCCGTGGCCCAGACCTACCTTGCGGTGGTCAGCAACAGAACCTGGTACGCAGAAAGCCTGGAGGCCTTCGCCAATAGCCTTGGCAGCGTCTACAGCGTTAGTGCAGCCCTTCTTTACAGCAATAGCTGCACCGAGGGTGTAGGCCCACTTTGCGTTCTCGAAGCAGATTGGCTGCAGGTCAGCTACGATAGCTGCAGGGTCAAAGCCCTTCTCCTTGCAGATGTCAGCAGCTGCTTCAATGGATGGAATGTCGTATTTCTTACAAACTTCGTTGATACCGTCAATACGGCGCTCATAGCCTTCAAATAATGCCATTTTCTATTTCAGTCCTTCCTATTATCTCAAATTATTCTTTACGAGGATCGATGTAGCGAGCAGCATCAGCGAAGCGGCCCTTGGTGGAGGTGTTGGCCTTGATTGCCTCATTGGCATCAGTGCCAGCCTTGATAGCCTCCATAGCCTTGCCCAGCTGTACAACTTCATAACCGATTACGCGGTCTTCTGCATCGATAGCGAGACGGGTAACATAACCCTCTGCCAATTCGAGGTAACGAGGACCCTTAAGCTTTGTGGAATACAAAGTACCTACCTGGCTGCGGAGACCCTTGCCCAGATCGTCCAGGCCAGCACCTACAGGCAGACCGTTGTCAGAGAATGCAGTCTGGGTACGGCCATATACAATCTGCAGGAACAGCTCACGCATAGCAGTGTTGATAGCATCGCAAACCAGGTCAGTGTTCAGGGCTTCCAGGATGGTCTTGCCTGGCAGGATCTCAGCAGCCATAGCTGCAGAATGAGTCATGCCGGAGCAGCCAACAGTCTCAACCAGAGCTTCCTCAATGATACCTTCCTTGACATTCAAGGTCAGCTTGCAGGCACCCTGCTGAGGAGCACACCAGCCTACACCATGGGTCAGGCCGCTGATATCCTTAACTTCCTTGGACTGTACCCACTGGCCCTCTTCTGGAATTGGAGCTGGACCATGGTTTACTTCTTTGGCAATGCAAGTCATGTCTTCAACATGCTTATCATAATAAATCATTTCGTATTCCTCTCTTCACTAAATTATAATACACGGATCCCTTGGGGCTACAGGTCACAACTCCGTAGCCCCGGATCCAATAACCCTGCAAGCAGGGCTGATTACTTGATTTTTACCAGGCTGCTGCCAGTCATCTCAGCAGGAATCTCCATGCCTGCCAGAGTCAGCAGAGTTGGTGCAATATCACACAGGGCACCTTCATCAGCAATCCAGCCTACCCGATCGGAAACCACGATAAATGGAACCGGGTTGGTGGTATGTGCAGTAAATGGTGCACCGGTCTCTGGGTCAACCATCTGATCGGCATTGCCATGGTCAGCAGTGATACATACCTCACCGCCTACCTCACGGATAGCCTCTACGAAACGGCCGACGCAGGTGTCAACAGTCTCTACAGCCTTAACAGCTGCAGGGATTACACCGGTATGACCTACCATGTCGCCATTTGCATAGTTCAGGATGATAAAGTCATACTTGCCGGACTTGATAGCCTCTACTACCTTATCAGTTACCTCCAGAGCGCTCATCTCTGGCTGCAGATCATAGGTAGCAACCTTAGGGGATGGAACCAAAATGCGATCCTCACCCTCATAAGGCTCCTCAACACCGCCGTTGAAGAAGAAGGTTACATGGGCATACTTCTCAGTCTCTGCAATGCGGAGCTGGGTCATGCCGTTCTTGGCAATATATGCACCCAAGGTGTTCTCAATGGACTCAGGCGGATATGCCACCTGTACATTGAGGCCCTCCTCATACTGGGTCATGGTGGCAAATGCCAGCTTAACTTCCTTGCGAGGGAAGCCGGAGAACTCAGTATCAGTAAAGGCATGGGTGAGCTCACGGGCACGGTCAGGACGGAAGTTGAAGAAAATCACACCGTCACCGGCATTTACGCCCTGGTAGTCCCCAACAACAACAGGAACTACGAACTCATCAGTTACTTCGTTGGCATAGGAAGCCTTGACAGCCTCAACAGCATCCTCAGCGGCAACGCCCTCGCCCTTGGCAACAGCGTCATAGGCCTTCTGAACACGCTCCCAGCGGTTGTCACGGTCCATTGCATAATAACGGCCGGAAAGAGTAGCAATAGTGCCGCAGCCAATCTCGTCGATCTTGGCCTGGAGCTCAGCTACATACTCGGCAGCAGAGGAAGGATCCACGTCACGGCCATCCAGGAAGCCATGTACATAGACCTTCTGGATCCCCTGCTTCTTGGCCAGCTCTAAGAGGCCGTAAAGATGCTCGCTATGGCTGTGTACACCGCCTGGAGAAAGCAGTCCCATCAGGTGGAGTGCACCACCCTCAGCCTTGACAGCATCAGTTACGCTCAGCAGAGCCTTGTTCTCAAAGAAATCTCCGTCCTTGATGGCCTTGGTAATACGGGTCAGTGCCTGATAGATAATCCGGCCTGCACCGATATTGGTATGACCAACCTCGGAGTTACCCATCTGTCCATCTGGCAAACCTACATACTCGCCGGAAGCGAAGATGTGGGTAGCTGGGAACTTCTGTCTCAGCCCATCAATGACAGGGGTATTTGCAATCTGGACAGCGTTGTTTGGATCAGCAGTATTGCCATAGCCATAGCCATCCATAATAATCAATGCTACAGGAGCATTTTTCAACTTTGCCATTATAAACCTTGCTTTCTAGTATACTAGATTAGAACTTAACGATTGCGCTGAAGTCAGCAGCCTTCAGGGAAGCACCGCCTACCAGGGCACCATCAACATTTGGCTGAGCCATGAGATCCTTGATGGTAGCTGGCTTTACGGAGCCGCCGTACTGAATGCGGATTGCATCTGCAGCAGTCTGGTTGAACTTCTTAGCAACAGCCTCACGGATAGCCTTGCAAACTTCCTCAGCCTGCTCGAAGGTAGCAGTCTTGCCAGTGCCGATAGCCCAGATTGGCTCATAAGCAATAACCAGCTTTGCTACGTCCTCAGCAGTGAAGCCTTCCAGAGCAGCGTTGATCTGGGATACTACATGGTCGATGTAGTTGCCAGCCTCGCGGATCTCCAGGGACTCGCCGCAGCAGATGATAGGAGTGATGCCGGCAGCATAAGCAGCCTTTGCACGCTTGTTTACACCCTCATCGGTCTCACCGAAGTAGTCACGACGCTCGGAATGACCAAGTACGCAATACTCAACGCCGATCTCAGTCAGCATGCCGGTGGAAATCTCGCCAGTGAAAGCTCCCTTTGGCTCCCAATGAACATTCTGTGCACCGATATGGATGTTGGTGCCCTTTGCAGCCTCAGCTACAGATGCCAGAGCAGTAGCAGTTGGGCAAGCTACGATGTCAACGTCCTTAACATCAGCAACCAGAGGAGCCAGATCCTTAATCAGAGCTACGCCCTCAGCAATAGTGTTGTTCATCTTCCAGTTACCAGCAATAATAGGTCTACGTGCCATAATAAAATTATCCCCCTATATTATAAATTTAAAGTCAATCTTCAGGTTGGATTTTTTCGCCTGAAAAATTATTTATCAGCAATAGCTGCGATTCCAGGAAGTACCTTGCCCTCCAGGAATTCCAGGGTAGCACCGCCACCGGTGGAAATGTGGGAAATCTGATCGGACAGGCCAGTCTTCTTCAGGGCTGCGATAGAGTCGCCGCCACCTACGATAGAGGTAGCACCGTTCTTGGTAGCCTCAGCAACAGCCTTGGCAACAGCCAAAGTACCGTTTGCAAAAGCATCAAACTCAAATACGCCCATAGGACCGTTCCAGATAACGGTCTTGGCACCAGCAAGAGCCTCAGTGTAGAGCTCAGAAGTCTTAGGGCCGCTGTCGAGAGCCTCCCAATCCTCAGGAACCTTATCTACATCTACGATTTTAACGTTGGCATTAGGAGAAAAGTCGTCAGCAATACGCAGATCTACTGGCAGAACAACCTTTACACCCTTCTGCTTTGCCTTGTCCAGCTGAGCCAGAGCTTCCTCGAACTTGTCCTTCTCGCAGAGGGACTTGCCGATAGGCAGGCCCTGAGCTGCATCAAAGGTATGAGCCATGCCGCCGCCGATGATGATGGTATCTACCTTGTCGATCATGTTGGAGATAACACCGATCTTATCGGAAACCTTGGCACCGCCGATGATGGCAACGAATGGACGCTGAGGAGCCTCCAGGGTCTTGCCGATGAAGTTGATTTCCTTCTCCATCAGGAAGCCTGCTACGGACTCAATGTACTGAGCCACGCCTACATTAGCTGCATGAGCACGGTGGGAAACACCGAAAGCATCGTTTACAGCAATGTCAGCCAGAGAAGCCAGCTGCTTGGCAAACTCAGGATCATTCTTCTTCTCTTCCTTGTGATAACGCAGGTTCTCCAGCAGGAGGATCTCACCTGGCTTCAGGTCGGCAGCAGCCTTCTCAGCCTCTGGACCAACGCAGTCAGGAGCCCACTTTACATCCTGCTTGAATACCTCGGAGAGACGCTTCAGAATGTGCTTGGTGGAGAACTTGTCCTCGCGAGCCTCAGATGGACGACCGATGTGGCAAGCGAGAATAACAGCAGCACCCTGCTCCAGCAGATAGGTTACAGTTGGAACAGTAGCCTGGATACGGGTATCATTGGTGATGTTCATGTTCTCATCAAATGGAACATTGTAGTCAACACGGCAGAATACCTTTTTACCCTTTAAATCAACGTCTTTAATGGTTTTCTTGTTCATATTCATGAATAAATCTTACCTCCGCTAACAAAATAGGGATTACCGCTTCTTTTACAAGAAGAAAAGGCCCGGCCCAAACTAATCCCCTCCAGGAGACTAAAGGCCGGACCTCAATGGATCTTTAAGTTATTGAGTTACTCGACTCAGAGAATCAGCCCAACTCAGCGAAGAACTTAATGGTGCGAACCATCTGGCTGGTGTAGGAGTTCTCGTTGTCGTACCAGGATACAACCTGAACCTGAGTCTGGCCGTTGCCGATAGGGCTAACCATGGTCTGGGTAGCATCGAACAGGGAACCAAACTTCATGCCAACGATATCGCTGGAAACGATCTCATCCTCGTTGTAGCCAAAGGACTCGGTAGCCTGAGCCTTCATAGCTGCATTAACTTCCTCAACAGTTACTTCCTTGTCAACTACAGCGAAGAGCAGAGTAGTGGAACCAGTAGGAGTAGGAACGCGCTGAGCAGCACCGATGAGCTTACCCTTCAGCTCTGGGATTACCAGGCCGATAGCCTTAGCAGCACCAGTGGAGTTAGGAACGATGTTTACAGCAGCTGCACGGGAACGACGGAGGTCGCCCTTACGCTGTGGGCCATCAAGAGTCATCTGGTCGCCAGTGTAAGCATGAATGGTAGCCATGATACCGGACTTGATTGGAGCCAGGTCATTCAGAGCCTTTGCCATTGGAGCCAGGCAGTTGGTGGTGCAGGAAGCAGCGGAGATAACCTTGTCTTCCTTAGTCAGGGTCTCGTGGTTTACGTTGTAAACGATAGTAGGGAGGTCGTTGCCTGCTGGAGCAGAGATAACAACCTTCTTTGCGCCTGCCTTAATGTGAGCAGAAGCCTTCTCCTTGGAGGTGTAGAAGCCGGTGCACTCCAGAACTACATCAACATCATGCTGACCCCAAGGAATCTGAGTAGCATCTGCGCAAGCGTAGATCTTGATCTCCTTGCCGTTTACAGTGATGGAATCCTCGCCTGCAGTTACAGCATCAGCGTACTTGTACTTGCCCTGAGAGGAATCGTACTTCAGCAGATGTGCAAGCATCTTAGGGCTGGTGAGGTCATTGATTGCAACAACTTCATAACCCTCAGCGTCGAACATCTGACGGAATGCCAAACGACCAATACGACCAAAACCATTAATAGCTACTTTAACTGCCATGTTAAAAATACCCCCTAATAATTTATAAAAGTATTGTTAGAAGATATGTCATCCAGTGGCGGGCCACCCGCTAATGAGGCACGCTACGGCGTACCGGCAGCCTTTCGGCGGACTTCATTTCTTCTCCTTTGATTACTATTATAATACCGTAATTTTGTGCCTATTGTCAATCTCAATTCCATAAATTCGACTAATTATAGCATAAGCAATATCCAACCATACAATTTTACTTAGAATGAGCGAAAAACAATAGGATTACTAGCTTACAAGCATATTATTGTTAGTTTTCAGCCGCCTCTTTCTCAAGCTTCATAATAGCCTGTACAGCAATGGCACACTCCAGCCGCTTCTTCTGGATTTCGCAACCGGTTTCATAAGGCTGACGGATATCCCCATGGAAGAGATCTGCATTGGCATGGCAGCCGCCGGAGCAGAAGAACCTGGACCAGCAGGTGCGGCATTTTTCCTTGTTCAGCACATGGCTTTCCCGGAAATACTGTGGCCAGTGCTGGTCAGTAACTCCCTCGTCCAAGGAGCCTAAGCGATATTTCTCCCTGCCTACAAACTGATGGCATGGATAAAGATCCCCATTTTCCGCTACGGCAAAATACTCATGGCCGGCACCACAGCCGGAAAGCCGCTTGGCCACGCATGGGCCATTGGATAGATCCATATTGAAGTGGAAGAAGAAGAAGCCCTTCCCCTCCCGCCAACGCTTGAGGTAGGCATCTGTCAGCTTGTCATATTCCTGGGAAATCCGTGGCAGATCCTCATCCGTAAAGCCCAACGGACTGTCCTTCAGCACCACAGGCTCCATGGATAGGATATCAAAGCCCTCATCATTCATGGACAGCACATCCTCTGTAAAGTCCATATTGTTCTTGGTATAAGTGCCACGGAGATATGTATATACCCCACGGTAGTCATAATCCCCACCCTTGCGGCTGTCCAGGCACTTATGGAAATTCTTTACCGCCTTATCATAACTGCCTTGGCCTCCTACGCATGGACGCATGGCATCATGTACCTCCCGACGGCCATCCAAGGACAGCACCAGGGAAAATTCATTATCGTTGAGCCATTTGATATTGGCATCATTCAGCAAAATGCCATTGGTAGTCAAGGTGAGCTTAAACTTCTTGCCAGTTTCCTTTTCCCGCTTGCGGACATATTCCGTTACCGCCTTCACGGTCTTCATATTCATAAGAGGCTCACCGCCGAAGAAGTCCATTTCACAGTGCTTGCGAGGGCCGCTGGCCTCAATGAGGAAATCTACAGCCTTGCAGCCAGTCTCAGGACTCATAACAGCCCTTTCCTGACCGTAGCTGCCGCCGTCGCCAAAGCAGTATTTACATCTCAAATTACAGTCCTGGGCAATCATCAGGCACAGGGACTTTACCAGGCCCTTCTGCTTAAAGGTGGGCGGCACATCAATATCTGGGGCAAAAAGCTGCTGGATTTTAATAAGATAATGGAGTTCCTCCAAGGCTTCCTTCAAATCAGCCTCTGGATATTTGCCGATCAGCTCTGCCAGTACCTCGGCATCGTTTTCTCCGTCAAAATAATCCATCATATCAAAAATCATCTGGTCTACCACATGAACAGCACCGCTGTTAATATCCAGCAGGATGTACATCCCGCTCTGGATGAACTTGTGAATTTTATTCTTCATCTCGGTTTTCATGAAATCTCTATCTCTCCTATATTCAAGTATCATGGAAGTTCAAGCGAAAAAAGGCTCCCTGCAACAGGGAGCCTCATCTCTAAACCTTATTTCTTGCTCTCGCAAACCTGGTTGCCAACAGTGCAGGAAGTCTTGCAGGCGGACTGGCAGGATGCCTGGCATTCGCCACAGCCGCCAGAATTCTTGGTGAGCTGCAGAGTAGGCTGATTAACAGTCTGAATGTGCTTCATAAAGGTAAACCTCCTTCAACATATAAAAATCTCTTTACATTTTACCTTTTTTCCCATTTATATGCAAGTCCCATTGCCTGGGTTGCCGGCATAATTATGAAATTTACCGGCAGATTGGAGGCTCCCGGAGGAGAAAATTCAAAGGCCAGCTGCATTTTTCCGCTATAAACACCCAAATCCTCCAACTCGCTGTTGTAATAAATATAATCAATATTCTCCGTAGCAGGGAAACGGCTGCCAGTATAGTCATCAACCTTTTTGTCCCCGAAGAACAGCTTGTTGCCTGGTGTGGAAAGGAGATACCTTCTATCTGCCTGAAGGTCCTTTACGGTCATGGCTCCGGCATATACCCCACCCTGAGGGCAGAGGAGATACTGGATATCTGCATCACCCTTGATAGGTATGTCCAGCTCATACATAATGCCATAGTTGCCGTAGTTTTCTGTTTCACTGCCATCAGTAGCATCAATGCCCTTGCGGTAAATATCCCGGTCATTATCTGCCAGAGGGATGAATACAGCACCATCCTGCAGCGGGTCATACTCCTTGACAGCACGAATTGTCCGATTCATGCCCTGATAGGTACCCCGCAGCCGATGCTCGTCCTTTGGCAGCACCTTTGCCTTTTCCACAAAGGTCAGAGGATTATCTCCAGGATTGTACATAATAACAGACAACCTTACCGGGCCGGTAGTATTGAAATCATAAATGCCGTTTACCAGCTGCCCCGGCTTCACGATGGTTTTGCCAGCTACCTCATCCAAAAGCTTTTTCCGCCCGGAAAAAACAAAAATATCCTTGTTGACCATGCTTTCCATGTGCTGTTGCTGGCTGGTCTTGCCTACCCAGAGATAATTGTCGCTAGGAGCACTCAATCCCTGTCGCTCCACATGGACAACTGCAGTATATTCCCCCGCATTTTCCAGCACCACGGCAATCTTCTTGTTCTGATTGGTATTGTTCAGGTGATAGTAAAAAATCCTGCCTGTGCCATCCACCACATCAGAATAGAGAATGCCATTTTCCTCCACGTATTCAGGGCTGTCTGAAAACAGCAATGTGCCGCCGTTGTCAACGGTATTTACCGGCCATCTATGCAGCTCCTGGGGGCTGTCCTGCTCCTGTGCCTGCCACTCTACAGAATCCATAGGATGCCAGGACTCCGGCACCCTGTTACCGTATTTTGGATGGATGCCATCCACATTCATATTTACAGCCAGCTCCACAGCCTGAGGGTCATCCTTCTGGACAGCCTCCACCTTATTCACCCTGGTCTGGTTCTTATCTGCTCCTCCGTGTACACGGGCATAGGCCGGGGACATAATAGTGCACAGGGCACATCCCAGTACCAATGCCTTTTTTATCGAAAAATTCACTTTCCTTTACCGCTCCCTTTTATTCTGCTTTGTGCTGCCACAGCCCTAGCTGGGCAAAAATCCTGCCCTTCAGCAGCCGCCATTTGAACTCGTTAATGCCGAAGGTTGGATGTGGAATATTGATACGCTGCAGCTGATATGGATCCGTATCAAAGGTATTCAAGCCTGCATCGCCTGTTACAGCAGCCAGATACTCCTCCTCCTTCAGCATTTCCCCCATATCCGGGGTGTATTTGCCATTAGGATAGGACAGGGTATAGATGGTTTTCATGCCGTTCCACTCCATGAGAAGCTTGGACAGCTTTACCTCTTCCCTTGCCTTGTCTGCCGGCATTTCCGTCAAAGGCAGATGATTTGCCGTATGGCTGCCGATTTCAATGCCCCGGTTTTCCATATCCTTCAGCTGCTGCCAGGACATATAGTTTTTCTTGCCGATGTCATTGCCTACCATAAACACGGTAGCCTTCAGCCCCCGCTGCTCCAGAATAGGCAGCAGCTCTGTGTAATTGCTTTCATAGCCATCGTCAAAGGTAAGGATAACTGGCTTCTCCGGCAGCTCCTGTAGCCCCTTCTTAGCCCGCAAGAAATCCCTGATGGAAATTGTGGTATAGCCCTGCTGCTGAAGATAATCCAGCTGCTGGATAAAATCCTCCACCGGCACATTGTAGGCATAGGCATCCTTTGGTGTCTCCTGCTGTACCATATGATATTCCAGGATAGGGAATCCCTCCGGCTCCGGCTGGGACAGCAAATACTCAATGCCTGCCCAGAAAGCCAGCACTAGGACAATAATTGTCCCTGCCACATATTTAAGATATTTTTTCAAGAGAAAAATCTCCTTTTTTATTCATTCTTGGCTGCTTCAGCCCTTGCCACAAGCTTTTTCAGCCTGTTAGCGGCTGCTCCCCGACTAATGCCCAACATTTCCCCCAGCTCTGCTAGGGAAGCATCTGGATGCTCCAACCTAAGCTCCGCCATGGCCTGTAGCTTGGCAGGCAACTTTTCCAGCCCCCGCTGCTGCAAATAGCGGATAGCGGCTACCTGCTCCACCGCTGCCTCCACCGTCCGCTGAAGATTTGCCGTTTCGCAATTTACAAGACGGTTTACTTGGTTTCGCACTTCCCGAAGATTTCGAGCCACCTCCAGCTGTTCCACAGCCTTGGGTGCTCCAATCATGGATAGTAAGTCCATGATTTCCTCCCCGTCCTTCAGATAAATCTGATATTTATTCTTCCTGTCCGTCAAACCTACAGGAAAGGCCATATTCTTCAGCACATGAACCAAGGTCTGGGCAAAGCCATAGCTGCCTGTCACCAGTTCCAAATGGGACTTAGCCTCCGGACGATTTACAGTGCCTCCCCCAAGGAAGGCTCCCCGCAGATAAGCCTTGCGACAGCATTTTCGCCGCAGCAGCCCCTTGTCGCTGCCAGCCTTCTCATCATCATTGCCCAGCATGCCTAGATTTTCCATCAAGGGACGGACAGCCGGAGAGGGTGCTACCCTCAACAGATAGCTGTTATTTTTCTTCAATCTTTTGGCACGGCTTACCGTTACCTCCGGCCGAACCTGTCCCGTATCCTTCAACAGCTGCAACACCCGGCGGGCTACAGCTGCATTTTCCGTAATGAAATTCAAGCCCAGGTTCATGCGGGCACCAATCATAATGGAGGCTCCCATGCGTAAAAGTGCTGCCAGCTCTGCATTGCGGCAGCACTCCTTCCGGATATTGTTCCGGGACAGCTCATTTTTTACTTCTGTTGCAAAGGATGACATATTTACCGCCTAGCCTTACAGCTTCTCATAAACCACCCGCATAACGCTGTCGCACAGCTTCTTTGGGTCGTGGTGAATGGCATCCTTGGAGGTAATCAAATCCGCTTTGATAACGCCTACTCCCAGCTTGTTCAGCTCCTCGTCATCTACCAACACCGGATAGGCACCCTTTTCCGCGTATTTACGCTTCAAATTCTCTGGCACCGGGGTGGAATTTACGATAACATAATCCACTGCATTGCGACCTGCATGATCCATAATAGCCTTTACATGCATGGAAGCAGTATAGCCATCAGTTTCTCCCGGCTGGGTCATAACATTGCAGATATAGATTTTCACCGCCTTGCTGCGGCATACTGCATCACCAATGCCCTCTACCAGCAAATTTGGCATAATGCTGGTGTACAGGCTCCCTGGCCCCAGCACGATGGCAGAGGCTGTCCTGATGGCATCCAAGGAAGACTGTACCGCCTCGGCGTGCTCCGGATAAAGCTTTACCCTATGAATACGCTTATGAGCCTCCGGAATCTTGGACTCGCCGCAGACAATGCTGCCATCTTCCATAATGGCATCCAAGCGGACAAAGTCCTTGCTGGCAGGCAGTACCTTGCCCTTTACCGCCAGAACCTTGGAGGATTCCAGCAGGGCTGTTTCCATATCCCCAGTTACCTGGGCCATAGCAGCAATAAAGAGATTGCCAAAGCTGTGACCAGCCAGCTCGCTATTTCCCTCAAAGCGGTGCTGGAAAAGCTTTTCCATCAAAGGCTCCGTATCTGCCAGAGCCACCAGGCAGTTCCGCAAATCTCCCGGAGGAATAATCCCCAGATCCTGCCGTAGCCGCCCGGAGGAACCTCCATCATCTGCTACGGTCACTACTGCCGTAACATTAGAAGTAGCCTGCTTGATGCCTCTAAGCAGCACTGACAGGCCATGGCCACCGCCTACTACAGCGATTTCCGGACCTTTGCCCAGCATCCGCTTTTCGTAGATCAAATCCACCAGTTTTTCTGATGAATTGGTAGGCAGCAACACAGTAATAACGGATTTGATGATGAACTTGGCGGCAATCAGCATGACGCTGAGACCTACAGCCACCATGGCACCACCTGCCAGGGCAGTAAACTTGTAGTCATAGCTGCCAGACCAAAGATATACCGCCCTGAAAATAGCTTCCTCTATGTGGTCAATGTACTTGTAGTTGAAAACCACTGCGATACCCAGGCTGACTACCATAACCCCGGCGCCAAAAAGTAGCAGCCAGCGTTTGAATTTCATGCCGGGATAAAGCCATTTTAAAAGGTGCATTTATAACACTCCCTCATACTTCTTCCCGTACATGCTCCCAGACATCGTTTTTCATGAGATCACGGTGCTCCAGCCGTACCACGCAGCCCTTGTCCTTCAACAGCTGGTAGATATGGTTGGCAATAAACACGGAACGGTGCATGCCGCCAGTACAGCCAGCAGCTATAACCAGCTGCGCCTTGCCTTCCTTCTCGTACTGAGGAATCAGGAAATTTACCAAATTGTCCAGATGCTGCTTGAATTCCTTGGTTACAGGGAACTGGTCAATATAGGCTGCCACATCAGGTACCGCACCGCTCTTATGCCGCATGGACTCAATGTAGAATGGATTTGGCAGGAACCGCACATCAAAGACCAAATCTGCATCTAGCGGCATGCCGAACTTGAAGCCAAAGGAAATCACATTGATGTTCATCTTTTCCCCTACCCGTGGGGCAAAGAGCTTCAAAATCTTTTCCTTCAGGTCAATCTTCTTTAAATCCGAAGTATCAACAATATAGGTGGCCTTGTTGCGGACAGAAGCCAGCCGCTCCCTTTCCTTGGCCACGCCTTCGCTGATACGACTGCTAGGTGCCATAGGATGGCGGCGGCGGGTTTCCTTGTAGCGACGGATAATGGCTGCATCAGAGGCATCCATAAACAGCAGCACATAAGGCTTGTTGTCCCGATCCATATCCTCCAGCACATGGGTAAAGGTGTCAAAAAACTCCCGACTCCTAGTATCTACCACCAATACCACTTTGTTTATGCTGCCCCCAGACTGCTGGCACAGCTCCGCAAACTTAGGAATAAACACTGGTGGCAGATTGTCCACCACAAAGTAGCCAATATCCTCCAGATAGCGGCAAGCCTGGGTTTTGCCGCTGCCGGACATGCCTGTTACGATGATAAACTCGCAGGATTTTTCCTTTTCTTTGTCCTTTTCCATAATAACCTCCCGGATATTACATGCAAAAACGCTCCAAAGCCTCAGCTACGCCGTCATGCTCATTGTCTGTTACCATGTAGCGGGCAGCCTGGCGAGCCTCATCATTGGCATTGCCCATGGCCACGCTGATAGCTACAGAACTCAGCATGCTGACATCGTTGCTGGAATCTCCAATGGCCAGCACCTGCTCAGATGGAATCTCCAGAATCTCCGCCAATTTAGCAATAGCAGTAGCCTTGTTTACACCTGGCTTAATAAGTTCTACATAGGTTGGGGCAGATTTCATGGCCTCGATGCGACCGGCAAACTTGCTGCGAATCAGTTCCACAGCTGCATCAGCCTGCTCCGGAGTATCTCCCATTATCAGCATCTTTGGCACATGGACATTGTATTTGTAGATATCTTCACCTACAGCCTGTCCCTTAACGCCGCAGGCATTCTGATAATACATGGCGTGGTCATCCTCTACCTTGAAATACAGCTTATCGTCACTGTAGGTATGGATGTACAGCTTCTGCTCTGCTGCAAAGTCCAAAAGCTCCTTTACCAGATCCTCGTCCAAATAAGAAGCATACAGCTCCTTGCCGGCAGCAGTCTTAATCAGTGCACCATTGTAGGTAATAATAGGCACATCCAGCTCCAGCTCCTGAGCATAAGGCAAAGTAGAGGCATACATCCTGCCTGTTGCAATGGTAAATACCACCCCGGACTCCACAGCCCGCTGGATAGCGTGCTTGTTGCCCTTGGAAATCTTGTGATCCTTGTTGAGAAGTGTACCATCCATATCAGTAACAAATAATTTTGCCTGCATTTTATCGCTCCTTTAAATTCAAAACTAACAATCTTTCAATATATCTTACGGGCTAAAGGTAACTGTAACGCTTTGACCCGGTTCAATTTTGCTTCCTGGCGGCAAGCTCTGGCTCCTGGCCAGGCCGTTGCCCTGAATATCCATGCCCAATCCCAGCTCCGCCAGCTTCTGGGAAACCTCCTTGATGCTCATGCCTGTCAAATCCGGCATTCCGGAGGTAACAGCCTTGGCCTTTGGCTGGGCAGCAGCTCCATTGGCATTTTCCTTGTCCATATTGGCAAAGACATCGCTAGATGGGCTAATATGCATAAACCGCAGCAGCTGGGAGAAAATATCCCTGGCCACAGGAGCAGCAATCTGGCCGCCATAGAAAGAACCGGCAGATGGATCATCAATAACCACCAGCACCACAATCCTTGGATCCTCCACTGGGGCAAAGCCGCAGAAGGAGGCAATATACCTGCCATCCATGTAGCCGCTGGAATTTTCGTTGATTTTCTGGGCTGTACCGGTTTTGCCGGCAATCCTATAGCCCTCCACCGCAGCCTTGCTACCGCCGCCGGTGGCTACTACCTGCTCCAAAAGCCCCACCAGAGTCTTGGCCGTGGCAGAATCCAACACCCGGCGAACCTCCTCACGGCCGTTTTCCTTGTACACGCTGCCGTCAGCATTGGTAATCTGCTTTATGATATGAGGCTTCAGCAGCACGCCATCGTTGGCTATGGCAGACATGGCAGTTACCAGCTGTAAAGGCGTTACAGCAATACTCTGGCCAATGGCCATGGTAGCCACATCGGAATTTACCATATCCTTAGGATTGAACAACATGCCAGATTCCTCACCAGGCAGCTCAATGCCCGTTGGTTCACCAAAGCCGAATTTCTGGGCATACTGGGTGAGCTTTTCTCCTCCCAGCCACAGACCAACCTGGGCAAAACAGGTATTGATGGAGTTCTTTACTACATCAATAAAGGTAACATTGCCAAAGCTGCCTCCGTTCCAGTTCTGAATCCGCTTCTCGGACACATCAATATGTCCCGGATCGTAGAATGTCATATTAGGGGAAACTACCCCCTCCTGCAGGGCTGCTCCTGCCACAATAGCCTTAAAGGTGGAACCTGGCTCATATATGGCGGATATAGCACGGTTCCGCCATGCCTCGTCATTGGCCTCCCAGAACTTGTTAGGATTGTAGGTAGGCCGGGAAGCCATGGCCAGCACATCCCCGGTCTTAGGATCCATCACCAATGCCGTAACTGCCTTTGGCCTGTTGTCCATCATGGCCTTGTCCAGTGCCTGCTCCACAATGAACTGCATAGTGCTGTCAATGGTCAAGGTAATATCCTTGGAGCTATCTCCCTGGTATTTCTTTTGGGCCGGAGAAAAGATAGAATCAAAGATTGGCCTGCCCCGCATATCAATCATCAGGGAGGATTCCTCCGCCTCACCCTTTACCAGGTCATCGGCATACTGTTCCATGCCCGCCAAGCCCTTGTCGTCTGTGCCAATAAAGCCGATGATATTGGCGGCCAGCACATCGTTAGGATAATATCGCTTTACTTCGTCATGAAGCTCCAAGCACTCCAGCTTGTCGTCCTCGTCATTTTTCTTTAGCTCCTTGATGGCATTTTCTTCCTCGATTTCCATCCGTCGCTTTACATAGACAAAGGAGCCACCTACATCCAGATCCTCCTGTACCTCCTGAGGCTTTATCTGAAGGATGCTGGCTACCTGTGCCACCATATCTGCCTGTTCCTCGGCCGTTAGCTTTTCCTTGGCCTTGGTAGGATTCAGCACCAGGGACTTGGCCATGCGGCTAATGGCCAGCTCCCTGCCGTTTCTATCTGTTATTTTTCCTCGTGGGGTCTGCCGGAATCTATTTTCCTCTGCAATGCTGATTGCCCTTTCCCGCAGGTCAGACCCACGTACCAGCTGCAGCCAAGCCAGCCGCAGCCCTAGGACACATAGCAGTCCCCATATAATCATAAGCAAGAAACAAATGCGTTTCTGTACTTTTTGTCTTTCTTTTGCCATCTATATTTCACTCCATGAAATCGGTCTATCACTTCATTTTACACTATATCTTGTTAAAAGCAAAAATTTTTTGTGCATTTGGACACAAATACTTCACCTAGCTTTTTCCGCAAGCCAGATAAGAAGCAAACAAAAGATATATTTTCCTGCGTTCAACTGACAGCTTTAATAATTACCTTTCCGCTAGGATAATTATTTTAATGAAAATAAGATAAAAGTTTACAAATTATTGCACAAGCTGTTATAATGATTTTAGATTGGGGTGAATGCAATATGGATGCTACTGACAAGAAAATTTTAAAAAGATTACAGGAAAATGCCCGTGTTACGGTTTCCGTTCTCAGCCAGGAAATTTCCCTTTCCATGCCGGCTATCAGCGAGCGAGTAAAGAAACTGGAAAACACCGGCGTTGTGAAGCAATATACCGCTATTTTGAATCCCGCCTTGGTGGACAAGCACCTGATGGCTTTTTTCTACATCAGCTTTGATGACCCAAGCAACGGAGACAAATTTGCGGAATTCATCTCCAGCGAGCCGGATGTAAAGGAGTGCTTTTACATTACCGGCGATTATGACTACGCCTTGAAGATTATTACTAAGAATACCAAGTCCCTGGAAAAGCTCCTGACCCGCATCAAGAACCAGGATGGCATTGCTAGGACTGAAACCATTGTGGCACTGTCTACCATTACCGACAGGCCGACTATTGAACTCGAATAAGCAAGAATAGCAAAGCTGCCACGGAACACTACGTTCCATGACAGCTTTTTTGTTTGGGATTGTTGCTTTTTTGTATCCTGCACCACAGTACAGGGAGATGTACCCTAAGGAGACCATTGCTCGACCTTGGCACTTAGCGATTTGCGAGCCATGATTTATGCCGGTAGGACATAAATCATGCCCCTCGCAAGAGCTTAGTGTCCACTAGGTCGAGTTATGAGCGAGAGCGAGTCGACGTGGGTACTCTCCCTGGGCTACGGTGCAGGTATCACATACGCTACCAATGATATTTTTCGCCACGATTGATTTTAAAGGCTCTGTAAATTTGCTCTACTAGGAGAAGCCGTATCATCTGGTGGGTGAAGGTCATAGGGGAAAAGCTGAGGCGGAAGTCTGCCGCCTGCCGTACCTCCTGGGAAAGCCCAAAGGCTCCCCCTATCAGGAAGGTAATATTGCTCTTTCCCTGCAGTCCCAGATTCTGGATTTTCTCCGCCAGCTTCTCCGATGACAGCTGCTGGCCATATACATCCAACACTATAAGATAGCTGCCTTCCGGCACCTGCTTCAGCAGCCGCTGTCCCTCCTGGGCAAGGGTCTGCTGCTTTTCTGCCTCTGAAGGATTGTCCTTCATTTTTTCTTCATTTATTTCGATGATTTTTACATTGGCAAAGGGTCCCAGCCGCTTGAGAAATTCATTTATGCCGGCAGTAAGATATTTTTCCTTGATCTTCCCTGCCGTAACAATGTTTATTCTCATGAAGCAACCTCCAGCACAACATCCACAGTAGCAGTATGTCCGTCACGCTGATATTTTACCTTTACAGTATCTCCTGCCTTGCTGTCCAGAATGGCATTGCGAACCTCGCTGACCTTGTTGACCTCCTTGTCACCGATGGAGAGAATAATATCCCCACGACGGAGACCAGCCTTGTAAGCAGGGCCATTGACAGTGACATTTTCAATGTACACACCCTTGTCCACATTCAGGATATAGCCATAACGGGCAGCTGTATCCTTGTCGAAGATGCCTACTCCCAGATATGGCCTGGTAACCTTGCCGGAGCTAATGAGGTCCTCTACAACTGTCTTTACTGTGTTGATAGGAATGGAAAAGCCCATGCCCTCAATATCGCTGCGGGCAATCTTTGCCGAATTGATGCCGATAACCTTGCCATCAGCATTTACTAGAGCACCGCCAGAGTTGCCTGGGTTGATGGCAGCATCAGTCTGGATAACCTTCAGTACCCTGTCATCTATTTCCAAGGAACGGTTCAAGGCACTAATAACACCGCTGGTAACACTGCCCTGGAACTCCAGCCCCATAGGATTGCCGATGGCAATGGCAGGCTCCCCTACCATAATATCATCAGAATCACCAAATTCTGCTGTTGGCAAATCATCCTCATCTACCTTGACCACCGCAAGATCTGTCAGCTCATCTGCTCCCACCAACTTGCCCGGCAAGGAACGTCCATCAGACAGGGAGACAATAATTTCCTTGGCACCGCTAATAACATGGTTGTTGGTGACAATATATCCATCCTTCCGGAAGATAACACCAGAGCCAGCTCCCTCCACCTGTACAGGATTGTTGAACCAGTCCCTAGCCACAGCCTTGTTGGTAATGCCTACTACAGCAGGGCCAACCGCCTTGGCAGCTCTTACTACCGGAGTGTTGCGGGCATCAGATACCTGGGCAGAGGCTGCTGCCGGCTGGCTGTCATTGGAGGCAGTACCTGCCTGGCTATTGCTGCATCCTCCCAGCAAAACAGTGGCTATAACCAGCATTCCGGCCACGCCGGAAACGCATTTCTTGGCAAATTTGCTACGATAATTCATAATATCTCCTCCTATGAATTTCAGAAATCTACCGCCACGCATCTATCCTGTGCTGTCATGTAGATTTCGATGTCGTCAATTTTATATTGGTCAAAAATTCCGGTAACGGTTTTGATGGCCAGCTCCGGCCTGTTGTTTTCCTCGCTAAGATGGGCCAGCAGGAGCTTCTGGGGATGCTGTTTAAGTCCTGCTACTGCCATGGCCGCCGCCCGGTTGGACAAATGCCCCAGCCGTCCTAGGATTCGTTGCTTCAGGCTATATGGGTAGCTGCCGTTTTTCAGCATTTCCTCGTCATGGTTGCTTTCCAGCACCAACACATGGGCACCCTCCAGCATACGGCAGATTGCATCATTGATAAAGCCCATATCCGTAGCCACAACGCATCGTCTGGTACCCTGGATAATATATCCTACCGGATCTGCCGCATCGTGGGGAATCTCAAAGGCCTTTACCACCACCCTGTCCAGCCGTACGCTATTCACAATGGGATGAATACATTCCAGTGGAAACTCCTCCAGGCATTTCATGGCCCTGAAGGTATCCGGCCTGGCATAAATATTGGTGCGGTATTTCTTCACCATGGTGGCAAGTCCCTTGATATGGTCGCTATGCTCATGGGTTATAAATACCCCGTCCAACTCCCCTATATCCTGGCCTATGGCTGACAGCTCCTGCCGGATACGCCTGGTGCTGATGCCGGCATCCACCAATATTTTCTTTCCATCCATTTCCACAAAGGTGGCGTTACCCTTGCTGCCACTGGCCAATACGGCAACCTGCATAAAATATCTTCACTCCCGTTACATGTTTCAATATACTGCATTATACTGTAAATTAACTGTAAAAGCAAAATCAGGCAAAGGACATCTGTCTATGTCAACTGAAACTAGCTAGGCGTTTCAGCTCGAATTATGATATCCGCTTCACCCAATCGCAAACACAAATGATACCGCCTATGTATACAGCAGTCATCAGGTGTATTTTCCTTAAAACTGACATCTTTTCCTATGAAAATTTTCTCATATATATGTTGTATCTATTGCATTAGTCTTACTTTTCAAGCGATTGAAATTAATATAAAATACGATATATATTTCAATACTCATCCATATTTTTTCTTATAAACAGCTTTTATGTATTAAATTTTCGCCAAAATTAAATACAATTTCAGGTTGACTTGTATAATCATTTATGCTAGTATAATTGCAAGGACAAGCTATTTTTAGCTATCCTCCACGGAGCTGTTTTTTCCAACGCCATTTCTCTGCTTCGTGGTGCAGGTGATGTATTCCCTATAGTACATCCCCTATAGTCAATCCCTTTCAGCCCTCAGCCCTATCTGAGGGTCTTTTTTTGTGCAAAAAACAAGAAGCTATCCATGGGACAGCTCCTGCATTATTGTTTATCTGGCAATATACGTCCTTGCCATAGCTTATTTTGCATTTTTCTGTTTTAGGATTTCTTGGTACTGTGCCTCCAGCTCCCTGGTATATTTCTCCCCGTTCATCAAATCGGATTTTTCCATCATGCTACGGAGGTTTTTGTGGAGCATATCCAATGTGTCCCAGTCATTGGCAAGGCTTACGGCTAGATTTACGTATTCATCGGCATTGTTTA
>CAVFWX010000001.1:45431-54968 GCA_963626225.1 Anaerotignum sp. | reverse complement strand
GCACAGCCTGGCTTTGATCCTACCCATGTAGTAAAGCTGGAGGACAATTTCTGGGAAATCGGCCCTGGCCCTTGCGGTCCTGATACGGAGATTTTCATCGACCTGGGTGAGGAGAGAGGCTGCGGCAGCCCTGATTGTGCAGTAGGTTGCGACTGCGACCGCTATCTGGAAATCTGGAACAATGTATTTACCCAGTTTGACCGCACTGAGGATGGCCAGTACAACGATCTTGAGCACAAGAATATTGATACCGGCATGGGACTGGAGCGTATTGCCTCTGTTATGCAGGGGGTAAAGAACAACTTCGAAACAGATTTGCTGTTCCCAATTATTGAGTACGCTTCCAAGGTTTCCGGCGTTGCCTATGGTGCTGGTGAGGATACTGATATTTCCCTTAAGGTTATTGCGGACCATGCCCGTTCCATGACTATCATGATTATGGATGGCATCCTTCCTTCCAACGAGGGCAGGGGCTATGTCCTCCGTCGTATTCTCCGCCGTGCTGTCCGTCATGGCCGTATGCTGGGTATCAAGGACAAGTTCCTGGAGGGTGCTGTTGACGCTGTCTATGAGATTTACAAGGATGCCAGCGACTTTGGTGCTCTGGAGCAAAAGAAGGACTATATCAAGAAGGTTATTGCCCTGGAGGAAGACCGTTTCTCCGCTACCTTGGAGCAGGGCATTGAGCTGCTGGATGGCTATATGGCTGAAACCAAGGCGGCAGGTAGCAAGGTTCTTTCCGGTGAGCTGGGCTTCAAGCTCTATGATACCTTCGGTTTCCCTTGGGAGCTGACTGAGGAAATTCTCCATGAGAATGAGATGGAACTGGATAAGGATGCCTTTGACAAGGAAATGCAGGCACAGCGTGATCGTGCCCGTGCGGCCCGTGCTGAAAATGAGCGTTATTCTATCCCAGATCTGCAGGGCATAGATACTGCATCCCTGAAGCTGGATCCTGAGGCTAAGTCTGCTAAGGTTGTAGCTATCTGGAAGGATGGACAGCTGGTGGATGAGCTGCAGGACGGCGATGAGGCCGGCATTATCCTAGATACTACTCCGTTCTATGCAGAGGGTGGCGGACAGGTTGGTGACAAGGGTGTCTTTGTCAGCGAATTTGGTCGTCTTCAGGCTGCCAATGCCAAGAAGCTACCTGATGGTACCGTATATCACGAGTGTCATGTAGAGGAAGGCCAGCTGAAGGTAGGGGAGCAGGTAGAAATCCAGCTGGATGAAAGCAACAAGCTGGCATCTGCCCGTAACCATACTGCTACTCATCTCCTGCAGGCTGCTCTGAAGCGGGTAGTTGGGGATCAGGTAAACCAGGCTGGTTCTTCTGTAAATGCAGATCGTCTCCGCTTTGACTTTACCAACTTCGAACCTGTTTCTGCACAGCAGCTCGCTGATGTAGAGGAACTGGTAAATGCTGAGATCCTCAAGGGTACTGATGTAGTTATCGAGCAGATGTCCAAGGAGAAGGCTACCGGCAAGGGTGCTATGGCTCTCTTTGGCGAGAAGTACGGTGATGTAGTTCGCGTAGTAAGCGTGCCTGGCTTCTCCATGGAACTTTGCGGTGGTTCCCATGTAAAGAACGTTGGCCAGATTGGTCTCTTCAAGATTGTTAGCGAGACCGGTGTTGCTGCAGGTGTACGCCGTATTGAGGCCATTACCGGCAAGGCTGCCCTGGATTATGCTCTGGGCAAAATGCAGGTTGTAGCAGATGCTGCCGCCAAGCTGAAGTGCCGTGAAGATGAGGTACTGGCTCATGTTGATGCTGTCCTGGCTCAGAGCAAGGATATGCAGCAGCAGCTTAATGCTATTCATGCTGAGCAGGCCAAGGCTGAGGCTGGTGCCCTGACTGACAATGTACAGGCTGTTGCCTCCTTCCAGGTAGTTGCTGCCCAGGTAAATGCCCAGGATATGGACGATCTTCGTGATATGGCTGATATGGCCTGCGACAAGCTGGAGAAGGGCGTTGTTGTCCTTGCTGCTGTCAACGATGGCAAGGTAAGCTTGGTGGTAAAGGCCTCCAAGGATGCTGTAGCTGCTGGTGCCCATGCAGGTAAGATTATCAAGGAAGCTGCCCAGCAGGTAGGCGGTGGCGGCGGTGGCCGTCCAGATATGGCCCAGGCCGGCGGCAAGAAGCCTGAGGGGGTTCAGGCTGCCCTGGACAAGGCTGTAGAAGTTTTGGCTGCCCAGGCAAAATAATTTCCGTCTAAAAGTTAAAAATTTAAAATAAAGCTATGACAAGCATTCCCTGATGGGGTACAATAAATACATCATCGGGGGATGCTTGTTTTATTTGAATTTAGGGAGCGATTTTATATGAATGATAAAACTGCTGGGGCAGAGGCCATCCTTGCACCAGATAGTGCTAAAAAGCTTTTTGTAGCTGTAATGATAACATCCTTTATTGGGCCTTTTGCCACCTCCGGTATAAATGTGGCAATACCGGCCCTTGCCCATGATTTTGGGGCCGCAGCTGGGGAACTGAGTTGGGTGGTCTTTGGCATGTTGCTAGGCTCTGCCATGTTTATCCTGCCGGCTGGCAAAGTGGCAGATATATACGGCAGAAAAAGAGTATACATTATAGGACTATGGCTATTTGCCCTGTCTTTTTTGCTGGGAGCTTGTTCTACATCTATTATGATGCTGAACATCCTCAGATTTATTCAGGGAGCTGTTATGTCCCTGATATTTGGACCAGGCATGGCACTACTTATTTCCTCTCATTCACCTAAGGAAAGGGGCAAAGTCATTGGCTATTCGGCGGCGGCTACCTACAGCGGACTGTCCATGGGGCCGGTTATTTGCGGCTTTCTTTGCGATTTAGCAAGCTGGCGGGGAATATTTGTCATAACCGGTGCTGTAGTGTTTATCAGCATTTGGCTTATGCGGACAATTCAGGAAGAATGGTACGGGGACAAGGGAGCCAGCCTGGATTTTAAGGGAAGCTTGTGCTATTTGGCAGCGGCACCTTTGTGGCTGTGTGGCCTATCCAAAATTACTGAGGGAAATCTGGGTGTACTTCTGCTAGTAGCGGGCGTGCTGGGGCTTATATTGTTCTTTAGGATTGAGGCAAAGGCTGAGCATCCTTGTTTGGATGTAAAACTGTTCCGTGGCAATCCGGTATTTACCTTCAGCAATCTTGCCGCCATGCTCCACTATAGCTCCACCTTTGCCCTGAGCTTTCTCATGTCCTTGTATTTGCAGGTAATTGTGGGGTATTCTGCCTACGAAGCCGGTATGATTATCCTGCTGCAACCAGTAGTTATGGCACTTCTATCACCTAAGGCGGGGGCACTGTCTGACAGGTTGGAACCGGGCAAGGTAGCATCTGTGGGCATGGCAATTACCGGCAGTGGCCTGTGGGGAATGTCCTTTCTAGCAGCAGATACACCGGTATGGGTTACAGGACTGCTGCTGATGTGGATAGGGCTGGGCTTTGCCCTGTTTTCCTCCCCCAACAACAATGCCATTATGGGGGCGGTATCACCTAAATACTATGGCACGGCATCCTCGCTGCTGGCTGCCATGCGGCTAATGGGACAGTCTACCTCCATGGCGGTGGTAACATTGATTATAGCTCTGTGCCAGGTACATTCCCTGACCGGTTCTGATAATATCCAGCTTATGGGAGCGGTGCAGACGGCATTCAGAGTATTTGGCTGTATCAGCATTGTAGCTATCTTTATGTCTCTGGTGCGGAACAAATCCCACAAATAAAAATATCCATGGTGTTTTCTTAAACAGCTGCTTTTGCATAGGAAAGCTCCATGGATTTTTATTTTAAAATATTACTTGACATACTTGTCAAATAGGTTTAATATACTTACATAAGCTTGAGCTAGAGCTAAAGGAAAAATATCAAGGTTTGTCCACAAAGCAAATTAGGAAATGAGGTATTTACTATGAGCAACTATAAATTTGAAACCCTGCAGTTACATGTTGGCCAGGAGCAGCCAGATCCAGCTACTGATGCCCGTGCTGTGCCAATTTACCAGACTACTTCCTATGTATTCAGAAATTCTGCCCACGCCGCAGACAGATTTGGTCTGAGAGATGCTGGCAATATTTATGGCCGTCTCACCAATTCCACCCAGGATGTACTGGAGAAGAGAATTGCCGCTCTGGAGGGTGGTAGTGCAGCTCTGGCAGTTGCTTCTGGTGCTGCTGCTATTGACTATGCTATTCAGGCTCTTGCTGGTGCTGGGGAGCACATTGTGGCACAGAAGACCATTTATGGCGGTAGCTACAACCTGCTGGCACATACCCTGCCACATTATGGTATTGAGACTACTTTCGTAGATGCCCACAATTTGGAAGAGGTAGAGGCAGCCATCAAGCCTAATACCCGTGCTGTATATCTGGAGACCCTTGGCAATCCAAACAGCGATATTCCTGATATTGATGCTATTGCTGAGATTGCCCACAAGCATGGCCTGCCAGTTGTTGTAGACAACACCTTCGGCACTCCATACTTGATTCGTCCTATTGAGCATGGTGCTGATATCGTGGTACATTCTGCTACCAAGTTCATCGGGGGGCATGGCACTTCCCTTGGCGGCATCATCGTAGATTCCGGCAAGTTCGACTGGAAGGCCAGTGGCAACTATCCTGGCATTGCTGATCCAAATCCAAGCTACCATGGCGTTTCCTTTGCTGATGCTGCAGGCCCAGCTGCCTTTGTAACCTATATCCGTGCTATCCTGCTTCGTGATACCGGTGCTGCTATTTCTCCATTCAATGCCTTTATTCTCCTTCAGGGTGTAGAGACTCTGTCCCTTAGAATCGATCGTCATGTGGAGAATACCAAGAAGGTTGTAGAGTTCCTCAGCAATCATCCGCAGGTAGAGAAGGTAAATCATCCATCCCTGCCAGATCATCCAGATCATGCTCTCTATGAGAAGTATTTCCCTAATGGTGGTGCTTCTATCTTTACCTTCAATATCAAGGGCGGTCAGGAAGAGGCTCACAAGTTTATTGACAATTTGGAGATTTTCTCCCTGTTGGCCAATGTAGCTGATGTAAAGAGCCTGGTAATCCATCCAGCAACTACCACTCATTCCCAGCTGAATGACGAGGAGCTGGCTGATCAGGATATTTATCGCAATACCATCCGCCTGTCCATTGGTACAGAGCATATTGATGATATTATTGCGGATCTGGAGAAGGGCTTCGCTGCTGTAAAATAAAATAAGTACGAAATCCGTGAGGGATGATGCCGTAGGGCATTATCCCTCCTTTTTTTCCTGCCAGCAGATATAAATGCCCAGAATGCCTTGCTCCATGGAAGCTGTTACGGGATTTTCCTGTACCTCGTTGCTGACGGAGTAAGGGAAGGATTGCTTCAATGTAACATTGGATAGAGGCCACTTTACATGGGAGATATTTACACCGATACATTCATTACTAAAGGAAAGCAGGGAAAGGGCTTTTGGGGTATAGGCAAAATGCATTTCAACGGCTTCACCCCCAGAAATAAATAGTAGGGTTTCCTGCTCATCAGACATAATGGCATTCATGGGACTATTGGCCAGAGTGAAGGCTGTGCTGTAAAGATGATCCAATCGGCCACCAAAGGCTCCTGTAAGAATGATGCCTGCCTGTTCCTGTGCCGCCATATCCAAGGCAAGCTGAGTATCCGTAAAATCCTTTTCCGGTTGAAATTTGGCAATAGGTACATTGTTAGCTGCTGCCCACTGCCAGGAAGCATTGTCGGCACTGTCCCCATCACCAATAAGCCTGGCGGGAAGAAGATCTGCCCTGTGGCAGCAGTCAATGCCGTGGTCGATGCACCAAAGTTTTCTCTTATCAGCTACCTGCTGCAGCCATGTTTTCTCAGGGCTGCGACCACCACCACATAAAAGCAGCTCCTTGTCTGGCCATGGCGTGGAAAATTTTAAGGATAATTGAGGCAGATGAATCTGGTTTTTCATAAAATATAACACCTCTGAAAGATTTTGCTAAAGAATAATTATTAACAAATTAATAATAGCATAAAACTTTTTTTCATGCTAGAATATAAGCTGTGACTAAGTGGACAATAAGGCCTAGCTAAGGTTTTTACTTGTGTATTAATAGAAATTATGTTACACTAAAACATATATATGGAAAGAACAAATATAGGGTGGCTGAAGAATGAGGCGTTTAATAGATTTTCTTGCCAATAAGAAATTAAAAGATATATATTATCTTATGACCAAATACACCATAGGCATTTATGTGATTATGGCCTTGGTGTTTTTAGGTGCCCATGAGAGCTTTATGCGGCTAAACAGCATTTTGGAGAACAATCTCAAGTATATTGATGCTGTGGATTCCATGGAGCGGGCCTCTGACGAGTTGACTACCCAGGCCAGGCGTTTTGTAGTAGTAGGTGACAGGCAGGCATTGCAGCTGTACTATGACGAGGTTATGGTGACCAACAGGCGGTACAAGGCAGTGCAGATTTTAAGTTCAGCCGACAAGGATGATGTAACGGATTTTGAGATGCTGAATTTTCGCTCCGCCTGGCAAAGTTCCATCAGCCTGAGCCATTCTGAGATCTATGCCATGAAGCTGGCAGCAAATGCCAGAGGCCAGGATGTACAAAACCAGCTAAACCAGATGTTTGTTACGGAGCTTAGCCCGGAGGATAAGGCCCTTAGCTCCCAGGATAAGCTAAGCAAGGCAATTACCATGCTTTATGACGGAGAGTATGAAAAGCAGAAAAACCTGATTGATGACTATCTTAACAGTACCATGTCTTCCTTTAGGGCTGAGGTGGCAAGGGAGAAGGATTCCAGGACTACGGCATATCAGGTGATGATTTTTGTACTGTTCCTTTCCCTGTGTGCGTTATTGCTATTTAATATTTTGAGCATTTGGATTTCCAGGCAGCTGCTAGCCAAGCCGGTGGAGCATTTTGTGGAAAGCATTGCTCGCTCGGAGCCCTGTCCTTTGGAGGGAACAGCAGAAATGCGTATCCTGGCTACAGCCTATAACGAACAGTATTTTATCAACAGGGCAAGGCAAAGTGATTTGTCCCACAAGGCAAATTACGATGAGCTAACTGGAACCTTAAATCGCCGGGTGTTTTCCGAAATGCTTACCAATATTGAGACTACTGGCAAGGGAGCTTTGCTGATTATTGATGTAGATAAGTTTAAGGATATCAATGATACATACGGCCATGCCACAGGAGATTTGCTTCTTCGTCGCATATCCAGCCTGTTGAAGGTGTATTTCCTTGAGCCTAATATGCACGTGGCTAGGTTTGGCGGTGATGAATTCGCTGTATTGATAAGCGATGTATGTGGCAATGAGGATGTCCTAAAGTCACGTATAGTCAAGACAGCCCAGATCCTCAATAGCATATTGCAGTATACCGCAGATGCAGAAATGCCTCCTGCCAGCCTAAGTATAGGTGTGGCTTTCTCTGTCGACACAGAGGGAACCAACAAAACCCTTTTTGAATGTGCCGATACAGCACTTTATCAGGTCAAGTTCCATGGCCGCCATGGGGTAAATATTTACAAACGGGAAAAATAACGGTGATACAATGAATAAACAGGAAGTATATAATTATCTTGATGAAAATAATATCTGGCACGAAATAACGGAGCATGAGGCTGTCTTTAGCATGGACGAGCTTACCAGCGTGGAATTGCCTTATCCTGACTGCGATGCTAAGAATCTCTTTGTGCGGGACGACAAGAAACGCAATTACTATATGATAACAGTGTGCGGCCCCAAGCGGGTGGATTTGAAGGCATTTAAGGAAGCCCATGGTACTAGAAGGCTCAGCTTTGCTTCCCCAGAGGATTTGTGGGAGCATATCCAGATAAAGCCAGGCTCTGTATCTCCTTTGGGACTGCTCAACAATGAGCAGCGGGATGTAAAGCTGTTCTTAGATGCAGATTTTTTCCGTGGCAGGGGATTGGTAGGTATTCATCCTAATGAAAATACCGCCACAGTATGGCTGAAAGCACCAGATTTGCAGCATCTGGTGGAGGAACATGGCAACGCTGTGGAGATTGTGGAACTCTGATTTATGTGATGTGATATCATGCGTATAGCAGATGTATATATAAATATACCCATAAAAAGCATATCTCAGGCCTTCAGCTATCTGGTTCCGGAGGACATGCACCAGTTGACCGCTGGATGGCGGGTACTGGTGCCCTTTGGGGGACGAGATATTGAGGGCTTTGTTGTTGATGCATATTTTGCCAGTGAATATAAGGAAGCAGAGAGAGGTTGTCCTCTTAGCAAATTGAAGCCTATAAAGAGCTTGGTGGATGAGGAGCCATGGTTTTCGCCATTGCTGATACAGGCATCCCAGTGGCTGGCCAGGTTTTATCTCTGCTCCCCTGGTGAGATTATGCGTCTTTTTATGCCGGGAAAAAGTGGTTTGAAAATCCAGGCACAGTATGAAGCGGTATCAAATGCTGAGGACAATATGCTGTTATTGGTAGATGTATATCGCCAGGTATATGAACTGCTAAGCCGAACTGGAGCCATGAATGCAAGACATCTGGCATCAGCCCTTAGAGAAAATGGCTACCAGGAAGCTGCCGCCCAGCTGGAACAGATTCTATCCGGTCTCATAAGGCATGGCTTGGTGCGAAAGTTATATAATGCCGGACTAAGGGCCAAGGAAGCCACAGAGAATTATCTGGTACTGCCGGAACCTTTGTCAGAAGCTAAGATATCCGCCATGGACAAGCGGAAAAGAGTACAAATACAGCTGGCCAGTTGGCTCCTAGAGCAACAGGAGCCAAAGGAAGCCTACAGCTTCAAGGAATTAGAGCAGGCTGGATTTTCTCAGGCTGTCATCAAGGCATTTGGAGACGGAAATTTGGCAAGAGTTGAAAGACGTCGGGTATTGCGGGACAGCTATGGCTCTTTGGAGGCCAGAAATAAGATTTTACAGCTGACAGAGGATCAGCAAAGGGCGGTAAGGGAAATATCCCATCAGCTGGCAGAAAATAAATATGGTAGATATCTTCTCTACGGGGTTACAGGCAGCGGCAAGACACAGGTATATATCGAATCGGCAAAAAAAGCTAGGGATGTGGGCAGGCTGGTGATAGTCCTGGTGCCGGAAATTGCCCTGACAGGCCAGGTGGTACAGGCCTTTAAGGCTTATTTTGGTCAGGATATTGTGGTGATGCATAGCCGCCTGTCAGTCAATGAACGCAATGATGCCATTATGCGTGTTAGAACTGGGCAGGCCGGGGTGATTATCGGTGCCCGCTCTGCCCTTTTTACGCCGGCAGATAATGTGGGCTTGATTATTATGGACGAGGAGCAGGATAATTCCTATAAGCAGGATGAATCACCTAGATATCATGCCAAGATAGTGGCAGAGAAGCTGGCGGAGCTTCATGATGCTGTGCTGCTGCTAGGCAGTGCTACTCCATCCTTGGAAACCTATTATCACGCCATTAGAGGAGATTATGGTCTACTTAGGCTGCCAAGGCGTATTGGCAACAGGCCTTTGCCGGAAATTGTATGTGCAGATATGCGGCAGGAACTTAAAATGGGCCGGAAATC
>CAVFWX010000001.1:7581-45088 GCA_963626225.1 Anaerotignum sp. | reverse complement strand
AGAAAATTTGCTCATACGGAAATACTGGAAAAATTTCGCCAAGGAGAGTATGATATTCTATTAGGAACCCAGATGGTAGCCAAGGGACATGATATACCCAATGTTACTGCCGTTGGCATATTAAGTGCGGATTCTACCCTGAATATGCCGGATTTCAGGGCGGCCGAGCGGGTATTTATGCTAATTACCCAGACGGCAGGTCGGGCTGGACGAGGAGCGATTCCTGGCCGAGTGGTAGTACAATGCTACAATCCGGAGCATTTTGCTGTCCAAACAGGTATCAGGCAGGATTATGAGAAATTCTTCCGGGAGGAAATGCAGCTTAGGAAAGCTTTGTTTAATCCACCCTATAGCAGAATTATCAAGCTCACATTCCAGAGCAAGAGCCAACAGGAGGCTGCTCAAATGGCTCAGTCCCTGGGGCAGGACTTTGCCAAATACTTTACGGGCAATGCCATGCATCAGGTGGTGGGGCCGGCACCGGCCATGATGTCCTGCCTGAGAGGTGTATACAGGTTTGTGCTACTAATAAAGACCGCAGATATAGATGCTGTGCTGCATTTTTTGCGGGAGAAAAAAATTGCCGACAATATGCAGGTTGTGGTGGATATAGATCCGCTAAGTACCTCCTGATTTTACCAGATATACAAAGGAAAGATAAAACCTATGGAGAATACTGTTTTACAGGCACGGTTGTCCGCTGCCTATAATTATTTCACGAAGCTGGGCCATACCCATAATGTGAACCGTATCAAGGAGCTAGCTACAAAGCTGAAAACCGGAGAATATGGAATTGCCTTTGCAGGGCATTTTTCCGCAGGCAAATCACGTATGATAAACAACATCCTAGGAGAAAATCTCCTGCCATCTAGCCCTATCCCTACCAGTGCCAATCTGGTGCGGGTACAGCGAGCAGAAAGAGAGCAGGAATATGCCAGGGTATTTTTTCACAAAGAAAAGCCTCGTAAATATCTGGCACCTTATGATTATGATTTGATTCGTGGCTTTTGCAAGGACGGGGATAGGATTACGGAAATCCAGCTGTGCCGCAAGGATCTTTCCTTGCCTGAGAAGGTGGTAGTCATGGATACTCCCGGTATTGACTCCGCTGATGATGCCCATCGCCAGTCTACGGAGGCAGCTCTGCATCTGGCAGATATTATCCTGTACGTGATGGATTACAATCATGTCCAGTCAGAATTGAATCTTTCCTTTACCCGGGAGCTGACTCAGGCTGGGAAAACAGTTTATCTGGTGGTAAACCAGATAGACAAGCATGTGGAAACTGAGCTTTCCTTTGACAGTTTCAAACAAGGGGTAGAAAAGGCATTTTTAGGCTGGGGCGTCAAGCCGGCAGGATTTTTCTATACATCATTAAAATGCCCGGAAAATCCATATAATCAATTTAGGGAACTGCAGCAGCTGCTGCAGGACAAGATTGCCCATCGTCAGGAACTGCTAGTAGAGTCCATTCAGGCATCATTGAACAAGGTTTTTGCTGAATATGCCCAGGAGCAGGAAGTAGCTGCCAAAGAAGATGTTGCAGAGTATCTAAAAATTCTGGAAAACATTCCTGAGGAAACCCAAGAAAGACTCCATGGGGATTATAAACGTCTGGTGGCGGAAAAGGCAGATATGCAGCAGGATTGGGAAGGTGAGCTAGACCAGCAGATAAAGTCTATTTTGGACAATGCCTATCTCATGCCTACCTCTACTAGAGATTTGGCTAGGGATTATCTAGAGGCCTGCCAGCCTGATTTCAAGGTAGGCTTCTTTGGCAGAGGCAAAAAAACCATGGCTGAGCTGGAGCGGCGAAAGAACGCCTTCTTTGAGGATGCCTCAGAAAAGGCAAAGACTCAGCTGGCCTGGCATGTCAAGACCTGCCTAACGGATTTTGCCCGTAAGCATCATATAGACAGCCAGGAATTGACGGATTTTGTGCAGCAAATGGAAATTCTGCCACCGGAGGAACTGCTGACGGAGGCCATGCGGTCCGGGGCCAAGCTAACCCAGGATGGCACATATGTCATGAATTATACAGCTAACTTTGCTGAGGGTACCAAGAAGGTAGCTATCCGATATGTGTTAGAATATAAAAGACAGATAGAAAATCTCTTGGCTCAGCACCATAAAAAGCGTTTGCAGGAAATAGAAGAACAGCTATCTTCCATGGCAGAATACATCAATGCATGGCAGCTGCTGGATGCTCAGGAAGCCAAGGCACAGGAACTGTCAAAAACAGCTGACAGTATTTTGCAGGAAAGAAAGCTTCCAGAGAATTGGCAGGAGGCTTTTGCTGATGTACCACTAGACGAGGAGATAATTGCACCTGAAGGGCAGGTTGAAATTAGTCTCCCTGATGAGGCTACCAAAGAAGCAAAGTTTGTTGCAGCTATTGATAGTGCAGACAGTCAGGAAAATCATACCACTATGGCAGGCAAGCCGGACTCGGAAACGCAGAATAATGCCACCGGCAGAAGTGCCCTGGCTCATTGGGCATATAAGCTCCATGAGGGTAGCAGGCTTATTAGCCAAATTCCTGTGCTAGGACAGCTTAGCAGTGAGCTGGAATCTCGGGCACAAAGATTGGAAAACAAGGGCTTTCTGGTAACCCTTTTTGGTGCCTTTAGTGCCGGTAAGTCCTCTTTTGCCAACTCCTTGTTGGGTGAAAACCTTTTGCCGGTTTCCCCAAATCCTACTACGGCAGCCATCAATAAAATTTGTCCGGTAGACGAGGCACATCCTCACGGCACAGTTATTGTGAAACTAAAGGATGCCCATATGCTATTGGAGGATATCAATCGTGCTTTAGGAGCCTTTGAGCTTCAGGCCGGTAATATGACAGAGGCCATTGGTAAATCCCAAGAGGCACTGAAGGACACTGCCAATACCAAGCAGCGGGAAAAGGCTTTTTTGCGGGCATTTACCGCTGGCTATAGCCAGGCAGCAGACAATTTAGGTCAGGAGCTGGCGTGTAATCTGTCGGATTTTGCCGCCTATGCCGCCCAGGAAGAAAAATCCTGCTTTGTTGATTGGCTGGAGGTTTATTATGACTGTCCATTTACTCGTCTGGGTATCACCTTGGTAGATACTCCGGGGGCAGATTCCATCAATGCCCGTCATACCAATACTTCCTTCAATTATATCCGCCAGTCTGATGTGGTACTGTTTGTTACCTATTATAATCATGCCTTTAGTAAAGCCGATAGGGAATTTTTGATTCAGATGGGCCGAGTAAAAGATGCCTTTGCCCTAGACAAGATGTTCTTTATCGTCAATGCCATTGATCTGGCAGAGGACAAGGAGGAGGCTCAGGGGGTTATTTCCTATGTAGCAAGCCAGCTTCAGAAATACGGCGTCCGAAATCCACGTATGTTTGGCCTTTCCAGCAAGGAAATTTTGCAGGAAAAGCTAGCTGGCAAAACCCATGGCTTTGAATTTGAAGATGCTTTCTATGATTTTGTTTTCAGGGAGCTGACCACTATTGCCATTAATGCAGCAGCCGGAGAATATGCTTTGGCCCAGGAACGGCTTGCCGAGCTTATAAAGCTGAGCCAGGGAAGCGTTGAGGAAAAGCAGCAGCGGAGGACTTTGCTGGAGCAGCAGCATGCCCAGGCGGAAAAGCTTATAGACAATCTCAGTATTACGGAAATGCAAAACCGTCAGTATCAGGAGGTTCAGGAGCTTATTTACTATGTACGCCAGAGGGTATTCCTGAGATATACGGATTTTTATCGGGAAGCCTTTAATCCTGCCACCATCAAGCGAGAAGGTAAGGCCGAAAAGATGCTTTCTCATGCCTTAGGGGAGCTTTTGGCCAGCATGGGCTTTGATTTTGCCCAGGAGCTTCGGGCTACAGGCCTTCGCATGGAAAACTTTATCAAGAAGCTGTCTGATGGACTTCATCAGCAGGTAAATGGCAAGCTACTGGAAATCAGCAGTGAGCTGCCAGTTTCTCAAGGTACTATTGAATGCAGCAGCCAGCTGGAATATGAATCAGCTTTTCAGGATATAGACAGGGGCATCTTTAAAAAGGCCTTTGCTATCTATAAAAATCCTAAGTCCTTCTTTGAACAGGGAGGCTCCAAGGAAATGGCTGATGCCATTGAAAAGCTATTGGAGCCACTGGCAGACAGCTACCTGGCTAAACAGCGAGAAAGGCTGCAGCAGGAAATGGCTGCCGCTACTGATAGTGTCTTTGTACAGGTACAGCAGCATTTTAGAAGCCATCTCAATGAGAAGTTGGCAGCAGACTTGGCTGCCCTTGAGGGTGATGTGCCAGTGAATGTACTACAGGATATTCAGGCAAAATTAATTTAAGTGTATAAATAGGGTGGACTTCCTTATTTGTGGTAACTGGACTAGAGAACAGGAGTGAATCTTATGGCATTGAAAATGGAATTTACCAAATGGCAGGGGACGGGCAATGACTTTGTTATGGCTGACTGCCTAAAGCATCCGGAATATATCGCCTGCGTAGAACAGGCCAAGGCTATCTGTGACAGGCATTATGGCATTGGTGCAGATGGCATCCTGTTGGTATTGCCATCTGATAAGGCAGATATCTGCATGCGGATTATCAATGCCGATGGCAGCGAAGCAGAGATGTGTGGCAACGGTATTCGTTGCTTTGCTCGCTACGTCTATGAGAAAGGCTATGTTCAGGGAGATAAATTTACCGTGGAAACAGGGGCTGGTATTTTGGTGCCGGAGATCATCAAGGAAAATGGAGAAATCTCCATGGTTCAGGTGGATATGGGAGAGCCAGTACTGGAAGGAGACAAGATTCCTGTATCAGGCTATGGCATGAAACGTATCATTAATGAGGATATTCAGGTGGAAGGACAGGATTTCAAGATGACCTGTGTATCCATGGGCAATCCTCATTGCGTGGTATTTGTGGAGGATGCAGAGAAATTCCCTATTTTCCAGCTAGGACATTCCTTTGAAATCCACGAAAAGTTCCCACGGAAAATCAACACGGAATTTGTTCAGGTGATTGACCGCAGCCATCTCCGCATGCGAGTATGGGAGAGAGGTGCGGCTGTAACCTTAGCCTGTGGTACTGGTTCTTGTGCTACCCTGACTGCTGCCGTACTGAATAACCTTACTGACCGCAAGGCAGAAATCCAGCTAGATGGGGGCAAGTTGCTGGTAGAATGGGCAGAGGACAACCATCTTTATATGACAGGCTCTGCTGTACAGGTATTTGCCGGGGAATACGAAATCTAATTAATGGTAAAGCTATTGTGGGATATGCTGCTTTTGTGGTATACTATATAGGCTAAAATTTACTGACAAGAGGATTTGCTTATGATAAAAAGTATGACCGGCTTTGGTGCCGGAGACTGTGAAAATCAGGATTTTAAAGTACATGTGGAAATCAAGGCTGTCAATCAGCGTTATCTTGAAACCAATTATCACATGCCATATAGCCTGAATATGTTTGAAAACAGCCTCACTAAAACCATCAAGGAATATGCTTCTCGGGGCAAGCTGGATATCAATATCCGTTTTCAGGACCTCAGGGATAAGTCTGTAAATATTGCTGTAGATAAGGGATTGGTAGAGGCCTATGGCAAGGCATTGCAAGATATTCAGTGCCAGCTGCAGCTTACATCTCCTATTACGGCAAGCCAGATTGCTGCCTATCCTGATGTGCTGAAGATTGCTGAAGAAAATCAGGATCTGGAGGCTGCGGAGCCTGTTTTACTGACAGCAGTAAGGGAAGCCTTGGAAAATTTTGTGGCCATGCGTACAGCAGAGGGCAAGAATATTCAAGCTGATTTGCTATCCCGCATCAATACATTGGAAGGCTTTGTAGGCGAGCTGGAAAAGCTAGCACCAGAGATTGTAGACAATTATAAACAGCGGTTGGAAGCTCTACTAGAGGAATACCTGGCCAAGGAAAATATTGAGGAAAACAGGATTATCCAGGAAGTTGCCCTCTTTACAGACAAGGTAAACTATACTGAGGAAACTGTTCGGCTAAGAAGTCATTTTGACCAGTTCCGCAGCATTATTACCTCAGATGAACCAGTAGGCCGCAAGCTGGATTTTCTTATTCAGGAAATGAACCGGGAGATCAATACCGTAGCATCCAAGGCAAATTCCAGCGGAGCTGCCCAGTTCGTGGTGGATGTAAAGAGCGAGATTGAGAAAATCCGTGAACAGATTCAGAATATCGAATAATCTGGAGGATATTGTTGTATGGAGATGAAGCTAATCAATATCGGTTTTGGCAATGTGGTTTCTGCCAGCCGTATTGTGGCCATAGTCAGTCCGGAGTCAGCACCTATCAAGAGGATTATCCAGGATGCCAGAGATAGGTTCCAGCTGATAGATGCTACCTATGGCAGACGGACCAGGGCTGTCATTATTGCAGATAGTGGCCATGTAATATTGTCTGCTGTCCAGCCTGATACCATGTCCCACAGGATTACAGAGGAGGCCTAAACAAGATATGCGCAAGGGTTTGTTGATTCTGATTTCCGGCCCATCGGGAACAGGCAAGGGAACCGTATGTGATATGCTTCGGAAAAATCATCCGGAGATTTCTTATTCCATATCTGCTACTACCCGCCAGCCAAGGCCGGGAGAGCAGGATGGAGTTAATTACTATTTCTATACCAAGGAAAAATTTCAAGAAATGATAGACCAGGGAGAGCTGCTTGAGTGGGCCAATGTATATGGCAATTTCTATGGTACTCCAAAGCAGAAGGTCATGGATCGTCTGGAGGCAGGGGAGGATATCCTCTTAGAGATAGATACCCAGGGTGCCCTTAATGTCATGAAGGTTATGCCGGAGGGACTCTTTGTATTCCTATTGCCGCCATCCCTAGAAGAGCTTTCTAGCCGTCTGAGAGGTAGAGGCACGGAAACAGAGGAAAGCCTCACGCGTCGCCTAGGTGCTGCTGTGGATGAAATCAAGTTGGCAAAGAAATACCGCTATGTGGTGGTCAATGACAAGGTAGAGGATGCAGAGGCAGCCATTGCCAATATTATCGAAGCAGAACATCACCGTACTGATTTGAACGAGAGCCTGTTGGAGGGCCTGCAGAACTGGAAGGAGAACAACTAATGAGCAAAGCTACTATTAAGAATATCGTAACCCCAAATTTGGATCAGCTGACTCCGCTGGTAGACAGCCGCTATACCTTGGTTACTTTGGCTGCCAAGCGTGCCAGGGATATTATGGACAACAGCCATCCTGTAACAGCTGACCGCACTTCTACCCGTGATGTAACCAACGCTATGGAGGAGATTTACGAAGGACGTATTACCTACAAGCGTCTGAACAACGGTATTAAATAATAGCCATAGGATATTGTTATGCTGAAAGATAAAAATATTGTTCTGGGGGTTACTGGTGGTATTGCTGCCTACAAATGCGTGGATTTGGTAAGTCGTCTGCGTAAGCAGGGAGCAAACGTCCATGTGATCCTTACCAAGGGAGCCCAGAATTTTGTTACAGAAACTGCCATGCGGGAAATCAGTGGCAATCCTGTTGTTACTTCCATGTGGGGCGAAATCCAGGAATACAGCGTGGAACATATTGCCTTGGCCCAGCTGGCTGATTTGGTGCTGATTGCTCCTGCTACGGCAAATGTTATTGCCAAATGTGCTACTGGTATAGCTGATGACATGCTTACTACCACAGTGCTGGCCACTAAAGCACCTATTATGTTTGCACCGGCCATGAATAGCAATATGTATGAGCACCCTTTGACTCGGGAAAATATTCACAAGCTGCAGCAGCTGGGCTGGCAGTTGATTGAGCCAGCTGTAGGACACCTTGCCTGTGGTACCAGTGGTGTTGGAAGGATGCCAGAGCCAGAAGAACTGGTGGAAGCAGTAAAGGGATATCTTGCAGGTAGCCCATGCTCTATAAAAGTGGATGTTGCAAATGATGAAGCTGAGGCTGTTTATAAGCAGCCAAATCTGGCAGGCTTAAAGATTCTGGTTACTGCTGCTGGTACTAGGGAGCCTATTGATCCAGTACGGTATATTGGCAACCGTTCCAGCGGCAAGATGGGCTATGCTATTGCGGAAACTGCCAGGGAATTAGGAGCTGAGGTCATTCTGATTTCAGGACCTTCTGCTCTGCAAGCACCTGAAGGTGTGGAGCTTCACAAGGTAGAATCTGCCCGTGAAATGCGTGATCTGGTGCATCATCATTTTGCTGATAGTCATATTGTGATCAAGGCTGCCGCTGTAGCAGATTATCGGGTAAAGAATGTTTCGGATCACAAAATCAAGAAAAATGATGAGGAACTGACCCTGGTGCTGGAGAAAAATCCAGATATACTAAAGGAACTAGGGCAAATAAAAAAGCCTCAGCAGGTACTGGTAGGCTTTGCCGCTGAAACCAGAAACCTCATTGAATATGCTCAGAGCAAGCTAGAAAAGAAAAACCTGGATATGATTGTGGCCAATGATGTGTCCAATCCACAGGCAGGCTTCAATGTGGATACAAACCTTATTAAGCTGCTAAAGCGAGATGGTACCATTGAGGAATTACCTCTTATGAGCAAGAAGGATTTAGCCTATATCATTCTGGACAGGGTAATGCAGATAAAGGCTGCAAAATGATAAATTGCCTCCGAGAAATCGGGGGCTTTTATTGTTGCTTAAGTTAAATTTATGGATTAAAATAAACCTAGAAATTTTGCAAGGTGGTGTTTTTTATGGAAAAGAAATGGTGGCACAACAAGATAGCCTATCAGATTTATCCTAAAAGTTTTCTGGATACCAATGGGGACGGCATAGGAGACTTACCTGGTATAATCAGTAAGCTGGATTATTTGAAAAAGCTAGGTATAGATATTATCTGGATCTCCCCTATATATAAATCTCCTTTTGTAGATCAAGGATATGATATTGCTGATTATCAGCAGATAGATCCTATCTTTGGCACTATGGAGGATTTTGATACCCTTCTGGAGGAAGCCCATAAGAGGGATATGTACATCATTATGGATCTGGTTATCAACCATTGCTCCGACCAGCACAGATGGTTTCAGGCAGCCTTGAAGAATCCTGAGGGGGAGTACGGCAAATACTTCTATTTCCGCAAGGGGGAGAATAGCAATCCGCCAAGCAACTACCGCAGTTATTTTGGAGGCAGCTGCTGGGAAAAAGTGACTGGCACAGACTATTATTATCTGCACATGTTTGCCAAGGAACAGCCGGACTTGAACTGGGAAAATCCACAGCTTCGCCAAGAGCTTTATAACATGATAAACTGGTGGCTGAATAAAGGTCTGGATGGCTTCCGGGTAGATGCTATTATCAATATCAAAAAAGATTTGGACTTTAAGAGCCTGCCGCCAGATGGTCCAGATGGACTAGCAGCCTGTTGGCGTATGGTGGAAAGCGTACAGGGTGTGGGGGAACTGCTAGCAGATTTAAGGGATAATACCTTTGCTAAGCATGATGCCTTTACTGTAGGTGAGGTATTCAATATCAAGCTTGATGAGTTGAAGAAATTTATCGGAGATCAGGGCTATTTTTCTACTATGTTTGATTTTTCCACTCATCTGCTTACCTATGGTAAACATGGTTGGTATGATAGCAAGCCTGTTAGCTTTGAGGATTACCGCAGGGTGACTGTGGAGTCCCAGTTAGCCTGCCAGGATATAGGTTTTCTGGCCAATATTATTGAAAACCATGATGAACCACGAGGGGTATCAACTTATCTGCCTAAATACCTGCAAAATCCTGTAGGTGCAACACTGTTGGCAGCTACGAATATTCTCCTGCGAGGGATGCCGTTTATTTACCAAGGACAAGAAATTGGCATGGAAAACTGCCATATGGATTCTATAGAGGACTATGATGACATCAGCACTAAGGATCAATATCATTTGGCATTAAAGGCAGGTTTGACATCAGAAAAAGCCCTTGAAATATGCTATGCTAACAGTCGGGACAACGCCAGGACACCAATGCAGTGGGACAATACAGAAAATGCCGGATTTACTATAGGCACACCATGGCTAAAGGTAAATCCAAATTATGTACATATCAATGTAGCAGATCAGGAAGAATACGAGGGTTCTGTACTGGATTTTTACCGCAAGCTGATTGCTCTGCGTAAATCCGATGAATATGTGGATCTTTTTACCTATGGTGAGTTTGTCCCAATGTGCATGGATATGGACAATGTATTTGCCTATAAGAGGAAATTAGATGCTAAATCTGTGCTGATACTGGGAAACTGGGGTGAAAATACAATTACCTTGCACCTAGAGGACATAGGAAAGAAAAAAATCCTGTTGAACAATCTTGTCTACGAAGATATTTCCAGCAACAAGGTTACACTGAAGCGAGGACAGGTTTTGGTATTAGGATGATTGGAGTATAAAACACCATATACAAACAAAAATCAGCCTAGAACATAAAAACACCTCAAAAACCCACAAAGCCAATAAACACAAGGCTTGAAGGAGATATTTTAACCCTGTTAAAATATCATAAAACCACCCACTTTACATATGTAATATATTGTGGTATATTATAGGCAAGAAATATACTGTATACAAAATACATTGAAATGCAGGAGGGGATTACCATGAGGAAAGAGCATGATTTTCTAGGCGAGATGCAGGTTCCAGATAATGTTTATTACGGGGTACAGACCCTGCGGGCCATGGAGAATTTTCATATCACAGGCCAGCAGCTGGATGATGATTTCATCACTGCACTGGCCCAGGTAAAGAAAGCCGCCTGTCTTGGCAATATGGCTACCGGGCGGATGGACAGTCCCATTGGCGATGCCTTGATACAGGCAGCAGATGAGATTATTGCAGGCAAGCTTCATGATCAGTTCCCTGTGGATCCTATCCAGGGAGGAGCCGGTACCTCCTGCAATATGAACATGAACGAGGTACTGTGCAACAGGGCCTTGGAGATTTTGGGCGAGGCCAAGGGGCGGTATGATATTGTTTCTCCAAACAATCATGCCAATATGGCTCAGTCTACCAATGATGCCTTTCCTACAGCTATCAAGGTTTGCCTGCGTTACAAGGGCAAGGGGCTGATAGCTGCCTTGGATTCTCTGGCAGGTGAGCTGGAGAAAAAGGCGGCAGAATATGGTGATATTCTGAAAATGGGCCGTACCCATCTTCAGGATGCCATTCCTATTACCCTAGGACAGGAAATGGGATCCTATGCTTCTGCTATTCGCCGTGGGATCCGCAGGATTCAGGCATCCTTGGATGGTCTCCGTTATACCAATATGGGCGGTACCGCCATTGGTACTGGGCTAAATGCAGAGCCTGCCTACCTAGCTGTTATTGCTGGCAAAATGGAGGAGGTAACAGGGGATAAGTGGGAAACTCCTGTAAACCTGATAGATATTACCAACAATACAGACTGCTTTGCAGATGTATCTACCGCCATGAAAAATACCGCCTTGGTATTGATAAAGATGGCCAATGACTTCCGTCTCATGGCCTCCGGTCCAAGGGATGGTTTTTATGAGCTGAAGCTGCCAATGCGGCAGCCTGGTTCCTCCATTATGCCGGGGAAAGTAAATCCTGTTATTGCCGAGGTGCTGAATCAGGCTTGCTACCAGGTAGTAGGCAATGATACTGCTGTAGCCCTGGGAGTAGAAAATGGTCAGTTTGAGCTAAATGTCATGGAGCCGGTAATAGCCTACAATCTGTTTAGTTCCATGAAGATTCTCACAAATGCTGTAAATGGCTTCGTGGAAAAGCTGTTGAAGGATTTGGAGCCAAATCGCCAGCAGTGCCAGCATTGGGTAGATACCAGCGTAGGTGTGGTAACAGCCCTTCTGCCTCATATTGGCTATGAAAACAGTGCTATACTGGCCAAGGAAGCATATAACAGCGGCAGGCCAATCCGGGAAATCATCCTGGAAAAGGGCATCCTGAGCAAGGAGAAGCTGGAGGAGATTATGTCGCCAATGGCTATGACTACTCCGGGAATTACAGGAAAATAGCATATATTTTACAGAATGACGCCAAGAGTTACCCAGCTTTTGGCGTTTTCTTGTGAAAATCATTGACACATTATCAAAGGTAGCATATAATTGTTGTATTAAATTTGGAATGAGTTTACACGGGGAGCAGCTGACTCCCCTTTTGTTTGCATTAATGGGAGGAATTGAAAAACCAATGAGTACAAACGAGAATTTGAGAAATATTGCGATTATTGCCCATGTAGACCATGGCAAGACCACCCTGGTAGATGCTATGTTGCAGCAGAGCCATATTTTCCGTTCCAACGAGCAGGTTGCTGAGCGTGTAATGGACTCCGGTGATCTGGAGCGTGAGCGCGGTATTACAATTCTTTCCAAGAATACCGCTGTAATGTATGACGGCATCAAGATCAACATCGTTGATACCCCGGGCCATGCTGACTTCGGTGGCGAGGTTGAGCGTGTACTGAACATGGTTGACGGCGTAGTTCTGCTGGTAGATGCCTTTGAGGGGCCTATGCCACAGACCAAGTACGTTCTCCGCAAGGCTTTGGAGCAGGGCCTGAAGCCAATCGTTGTTATCAACAAGATTGACCGTCCTGACCAGCGTGTAGATGATGTATATGATGAGGTTCTGGAGCTGTTCATGGAGCTGGATGCAGATGATGACCAGTTGGACTTCCCTTGCATCTACGCTACTGCCCGTGATGGCGTTGCCAAGTACAGCATGGATGATGACAATGCTGACTTGAAGCCTCTCATGGAGACTATTATCAAGGAGATTCCTTGTCCACATGGTGATGCAGAAGGCCCTCTCCAGATGATGGTTACTACCCTTGAGGCTGATGAGTATGTAGGCAAGGTAGCCGTTGGCCGTATTATCCGTGGCAGTGTAAAGCCAAACCAGGGTGTTGTACTGCTGAACGGTGATAGCCAGACCCGTGCCAAGGTTGGTAAGGTTTATACCTATCAGGGCCTGAGCCGCGTTGAGGTTCCAGAGGCTTCCATGGGTGAGATTGTTTGCCTCACCGGTCTGGGCAATGTAAGCATTGGCCACACCGTTGCAGATGCTGAGAACCCAGAGGCTCTGCCTACCATCAATATTGATGAGCCAACCCTGTCCATGACCTTTGGTGTAAATACCAGCCCATTTGCCGGTCGTGAGGGTCAGTTCGTTACTTCCCGACACATTCGTGACCGTCTGTTCAAGGAAGTAGAGACCAATGTTTCCCTTCGTGTGGAGGAAACTGACAGTGCCGATGTATTCAAGGTTTCTGGCCGTGGTGAGCTCCATCTTTCCATCCTCATTGAAACCATGCGTCGTGAGGGCTATGAGCTGCAGGTAGGCAAGCCAGAGGTAGTATATAAGACTATCAATGGCCAGATGTGCGAGCCTATGGAGAACCTGACCATCGAGGTTCCACAGGAGTACATGGGCACTGTTATGGAATCCCTGGGTACCCGCAAGGCTGAGCTGTCCAACATGACTGAGGTTTCTGGCTATATGCGTATGGAATTCCTGATTCCTGCCCGTGGTCTTATCGGTTTCCGTTCCGAACTTTTGACCAACACCAAGGGCAACGGCATCATGAACCATGTATTTGCAGGCTATGTACCTTACAAGGGAGATATTCCAGGCCGTGTACGTGGTTCCTTGGTTGCTTTCGAGCAGGGTGAGACCACCGGTTACGGCATCTTCTCCCTTCAGGATCGCGGCACCATGTTCATTTCCCCAGGTCAGGCTGTATATGAGGGCATGATCGTAGGCGAGAACTCTCGTGAGATGGATATCGACATTAACCCTTGCAAGGCAAAACATGTATCCAACATGCGTACTTCTTCTTCCGATGAGGCTATTCGCCTGGTACCACCTCGTATCCTCAGCTTGGAGCAGGCTATTGAGTACATTAACCAGGATGAGCTGGTAGAGGTTACTCCTGAGAGTATTCGTCTCCGTAAGGCTATTTTGGACAGAACCACCCGTGGCCGTGCTAGCAAAAATGCAAGAAAATAACAAATAGCATATTATCCCTATTGATTTTTATTGAATAATCATGTACAATAGTGACATGGTTTTATAGCATATAATACGTATGTCAACTGTGAAAGTAGTCTGGTGTACTTTTACAGGCAATAAACGCAATAGGGATATAGCGTGGCTTGGTTGGAGGCGGAGCTTGTGGAAATTTTAAAGAAAGTACAGAAATTCTTTATACCTGAAGAAGAAGAAATTATCTTTGATGATGAGAAGGCTATGACAGCAGATGCAGCTGTGAATACAACGGTTGCAGTTGCGGAGGAGGCAAAGCAGGTAGTAGGCGGTCAGAGCGTTGATTCTATTACTGCCAATCCAAATGCCGAGGCTGCTCTTCGTCGCGGACAGATGAGGGTTGTTTCCACTGGAAAGGCTCAGAGCATGCGTATTCAGATATATACTCCTCAGAGCTTTGATTCAGTATCTGAGATTGCTGATGCACTGAAGACCAAGAAATCCGCTATCGTCAACTATGAGCGTGTGGAGCTGGCTGAACAGCGTCGCATTTGTGATTTCTTGAATGGCGTATGCTATGTTCAGGACGGTGAGGTACGCCGTATTACTGCTACCATGGTGCTGTATGTACCTGATGGGGTGGATATTGACGAGATTAAGAGCGTAGCTCCTGATGCTGTACCAATGCAGTATTAATTTTATGAAGGATAGGAGAGTCAGCTGGCCTGTGGGTCGGTTGGCTCTTTTCTATTCTGAGAATTTTTAGTGGAGGGCATATCTTCGCCTGCCTGATCACTTAGATGAAGTATAATTTGACTTAGAATAATCTAAGGGGTATAATAATTTAGTGTGACTTTAAACAAATATGGGCTAGTCCCATAGCATAAATGAGTAAAGGAGTTTTTGCAAAATGGCAGATAAAACCGTATTGCTGACAGCTGATGGTCTCAAAAAGCTGCAGGAAAAACTGAATTTTTTGAAGGGCGAGAGAAGACAGGAGGTTGCAGCTCGTTTGAAAGCTGCTATTGCTCTGGGTGACTTGTCCGAGAACTCCGAGTATGATGATGCCAAGAATGAGCAGGCCTTCTTGGAAGGTGAGATCCTGGAGCTGGAGGAAAGCATCCGCAACGCCAAGATTATCGAGGCTAGTGCAGACAGCAACACTGTATCCCTTGGTGTACAGGTTGTATTGAAGGATATTGAATTTGATGAAGTGGATACCTATATGATCGTAGGCGCTACCGAGGCTGATCCTGACAACGGCAAGATTTCTAACGAGTCTCCAGTAGGCCTAGCTATCATGGGACAGCCAGTAGGCTCCGTAGTGGATGTTGTTGTAGGCGAGAATGTTATCCAGTATCAGATTATGGAAATCAAGAACTAATAGGAGATAGATTTAAGTGGCAGAAAATAAGGAAAACAGACCTGCAGAACAGCAGGATATGAATGATTTGATGCGTGTGCGCCGTGAAAAACTGGCAGCTTTTGAGGCAAAAGGGGTAGCTCCTTTTGGCCATCGCTTTGAGGTTTCCCATCATGCCAATGAGGTGCTGGAGCAGTTCAGCAGCCTGGAGGGTGAGGATGAGAGTGCTGAGGAGATTACCATTGCCGGCCGTCTTATGGCTATACGTGGCCATGGCAAGGCAAGCTTCTCTGTGCTGATGGATCGCAGCGGCAGAATCCAGATTTACTTCAAGCTGGATGTGCTGGGGGAAGAGAAGTATTCCCAGTTCAAGCTTTTGGATATTGGCGATATTATCGGTGTCAAGGGACATGTATTCCGCACCCGCCGTGGAGAGTTGACTGTTCGTGTTGATGACTTTGACCTGCTGTCCAAGTCCCTTCGTCCGCTGCCTGAGAAGTTTCATGGCTTGACTGATACAGAAATCCGCTATCGTCAGCGTTATGTGGATCTTATCATGAATCCAGAGGTTATGGATACCTTTGTGGCTCGTACAAATATCGTGAAGTCTATTCGTGAGTATCTGGATGCTCGTGACTTCTTGGAGGTGGAGACTCCTGTACTGGGGACTATCGCCGGTGGTGCAGCAGCTAGACCTTTCATTACCCATCACAATACCCTGGATATTGACATGTACCTGCGCATTGCTACTGAGCTGAACCTGAAGCGTTTGGTAGTAGGCGGCATGGAGCGTGTTTATGAGATGGGCCGCATTTTCCGCAACGAGGGCATGGATGTCCGCCACAATCCTGAGTTTACCACAATTGAGATTTACCAGGCCTATGCAGATTATCGTGATCTTATGGATATTACCGAGGGTATTGTGCTGAATGCAGCCCAGAAGGTACTGGGGACCACTGTTATCAACTATCAGGGCACTGAAATCGACCTGGCTAAGGTAAAGCGTATCAGCATGAATGATGCTGTCAAGGAAGCTACCGGCAAGGACTTCCTTAGCTGCCAGACTGTGGAAGAAGCCCGTGCCATGGCCAAGGAAATCGGCGTGCCATATGAGGAGCGTTTTGGTATCGGTGGCATTCTCAATGCTGCCTTCGAGGAGAAGGTGGAGGAGAGCTTGATCCAGCCTACCTTTATTACCGGTCATCCAACTGAGATTTCCCCTCTGGCTAAGAGAAATCCAGAGAATCCAATGATTACCGATCGCTTTGAGTTCTTTATCTATGGCCGTGAGCTTGCCAATGGCTTTACTGAGCTTAACGATCCAATCGACCAGGAGGGCCGTTTCTTGGATCAGCTGAAGCAGCGCGAGGCCGGTGACGATGAGGCTCATGAGATGGATCGTGACTTCATAACTGCCCTTGAATATGGCCTGCCACCAACGGGTGGATTGGGCATCGGCATTGATCGTCTGGTAATGTTCCTGACAGACAGTGCATCCATCCGTGATGTGCTCCTGTTCCCAACAATGAAGCCAATTGCTGAATAATGATAAAATAAGCTGATTGTATGTAAGTCAGCTGCATAATACAGGGAGATGTAACTAATACCGTGTAGAAATACCTGGACGGTGTGAGTGCACTCCCTGTTTTTTTGCAACATTTGATTGACAATGCTTTCTGTTATGGATATCATATAGTATGTGAATTTATGTAAAGATAAGAATGTGCAGAAAGGCGGGAGTGCTGTGGATGGATTTATCAATCTGCTGAAGCCACCGGGCATGACCTCCCATGATGCCGTGGGCTATGTCCGCAGGCAGCTGGGAGAAAAGAAGATCGGCCATGCCGGAACTCTGGATCCGGGAGCTGCCGGGGTGCTGCCTATTGCAGTGGGTAGGGCTACCAGGCTTATAGAATACCTGGACGCTGTAGACAAGGCATATAGGGCGGAGCTTTTATTTGGCTATGCCACCGATAGCGGGGACGACAGCGGGGAGATACTGGAGCAGCAGGAGGATTTTCAGATGCCATCAGAGGAGAAGTTACGGGAAGCCTTTGAGCATTTTACCGGTAGTATTACCCAGGTACCTCCTGCCCATTCTGCCATCAAGATAAATGGCCGCAGGGCCTGTGACCTGCTTAGGGAAGGCCAAAAGGTGGAGATTCCCTCCCGGCAGGTGGAAATTAAGTCCCTAAAATTGCTGGGATGTGGGGTAAACCATATCCTTTTTGATGTGGAGTGCTCCAAGGGCACCTATATCCGCAGCCTGTGCCAGGATTTGGGCACATATCTGGGAATACCTGCTACCATGTCCTTTTTGGTGCGGCGGGCTGTAGGCAAATTTGCCCTGGAGGATGCAGTGACGGTGGAGCAGCTCTCCGAGCTTAAAGAAAATGCACTGCTGCCCATGGACGGCTATCTCTTCCATATCCGACGCTATGACCTTGCTCCAGACAGACTAAAGGCATTTTGCAACGGGCTTTTGACCCATGACAGGCGGTTTGCCCAGGAAAATCAGCCTGATGGGGATGTGCTGCTGCGGGTCTACTGCCAGGAGGAATTTGTGGGCATAGGGCATTTTGCTGTGGCAGAATCCGGCGTATTGCCGGATAAGGTAATACTTAGGTAAAATCTTTGGCGGAAGCCTTAGATATCATTGATTTTATTATTTATTATTTGTTATAATTATGTACAAGGAGCTTTGTCTAAATGGATTTGGAGATATATATTTTTGTGGGTATTGCTGGCTTTGTGGCATCTTTTGTGGATGCGGCGGCTGGCGGCGGTGGAATGATTTCCCTGCCAGCACTGATGCTGACCGGAATTTCCCCACTGCATGCCTTAGGTACCAACAAGATGGCGGCTGTGATGGGAGCCTGCACCAGCTTTATTACCTTTGTGCGATCCGGCAAGATGGACACAAATTTGATTAAAAAGCTGTTTCCTTTGTCCTTGCTAGGCTCCGCCTTAGGAGTCCTTGCCGTGCAGCAGATGCCCTCAGCGTTTTTGCGGCCACTGATTATTGTATTGCTCATAGCGGTGGTGCTGTACAGCATTTTGAAAAAGGACTGGGACAGGGACAGTAAGCCTCAGAAGCTGACGGGCAGGATGCTGGTGCTTAGCATGGTGGCAGCTCTTGCCATGGGCTTTTATGATGGCTTCTTTGGGCCAGGTACTGGCTCCCTGCTGCTGTTTATCTTCTTGATGCTGGGCTTTGACTTTATCAGTGCTACCGCCAATACCAAGGCACTTAATTTTGCCAGCAATTTGTCAGCCACCATCTTCTTTGGGCTTTCCGGAATGATCGATTTCCAGATGGGCATTTTTATGGGCGTGATTATGATTTTTGGGGCATATTGCGGTGCCCGCTTTGCCATTACCAAGGGCGTGACCTATGTGCGGCCACTGTTTATCGTGGTTACCACGGCACTGATTGGCAAGCAGCTGCTGGATTTAGTGAAATAATCATCGGCTGCAGAAGAAATATATTTAGGGGCGTGAGATCAGATTGGAAGAAAAATTGAAATTGTATGGGTTTAACAACCTGACCAAATCCCTTAGCTTCAATATCTATGATATTTGCTATGCTAAAAGCTCTCGGGAGCAGCAGGACTATATCAAGTATATAGATTCCCAGTATAATTCGGAAAGATTGACCAAAATTCTTTATCGGGTAACGGAAATGATCGGGGCAAAGGTGTTGAGTGTTTCCCGGCAGGATTATGAGCCACAGGGAGCCAGTGTGACATTCTTGATTGCGGAGGAGGCAGCTGTGGCCTCCGGCAAGAAGAAACCGTTGAACTGTGCCGAGGTGCTGCAGGAAGGACAGGATGATGCCGCTATGTTGCAGAGCGATACGGTGGTGGCTCATCTGGACAAGAGCCATGTGACGGTCCATACCTATCCGGAGTTTCACCCAGAAACAAGTATCGCTACCTTCAGGGTGGATATTGATGTAGCCACCTGTGGGGAGATTACGCCTCTAAAGACCCTGGACTACCTTATCGGTATGTTTGATTCGGATATCATTACCATGGATTACCGGGTAAGGGGCTTTACCAGGAATATGGCAGGGCGAAAGCTGTTTATGGATCACAAGATTACCTCCATTCAGAATTTTATTCGTAAGGAAACCTTGGATAAATATGATGCGGTGGATATCAATATCTACCAGGCAAATCTTTTTCATACCAAGATGCTCATCAAGGAATTAGATTTAAAAAATTATCTCTTTAACACGGATATTTATGAGATACCGCCTAAGACTAGGTTGGATATCCACAACAGCCTGCGGCGGGAGATGATTGAGATCTACAGCGGTAGCAATATTTTCAGCTAGGGGACACAGGCAGGGGGAATGTCAGGAATGAAGTATGTTACACAGGAAAGTGCACCAATACTGGAGGCTCTGGAAAAGATGAAAAGGGCCAGATTGGTGCCTTTTGATGTGCCTGGGCACAAGAGAGGTCGTGGCAACAAGGAGCTGACGGATTTTCTGGGGGATAAGTGCCTTTCCGTTGATGTAAACTCCATGAAGATGCTGGACAATCTGTGCCATCCTGTTTCTGTCATCAAGGAGGCTGAGGAACTGGCGGCAGAGGCTTTTGGTGCCGCCCATGCCTTTTTCATGGTAGGAGGAACTACTTCCGCAGTGCAGGCTATGGTCATGACAGCATGCAAGCGGGGAGACAAGATTATTATGCCCCGAAATGTCCATAGGAGTGCCATCAATGCCCTGATTCTCTGCGGGGCTGTTCCTGTGTACGTCAATCCCAGCATGGATCCTATGCTGGGCATATCCCTGGGCATGAGCCTTAGTGATGTGGAGCGGGCCATCAAGGAAAATCCTGATGCCAAGGCGGTGCTGGTGAACAATCCTACCTACTACGGCATTTGCTCGGATATAAAGAGCATTGCCAAAATGGCCCATGACCATGGCATGCTGCTTTTAGCAGATGAAGCCCATGGTTCCCATCTGTATTTCAGCGATAGGCTGCCTATGGCGGCTATGCACGCCGGGGCAGATATGGCGGCCATCTCCATGCATAAATCCGGCGGCTCCCTGACCCAAAGTTCTATTTTGCTGGTAGGGGAGCATGTATCTCCTGGCTATGTGCATCAGATTATCAACCTGACCCAGACTACCAGCGGCTCCTATCTGCTGTTGTCCAGCCTGGATATTTCCCGCAGGAACATGGCACTTCACGGCAAGGAGCTGGTGGATAAGATTATTAGCTTGGTGCAGTATGCCAGGGATGAGATCAATTCCATTGGAGATTATTATGCCTATTCTAAGGAGCTTATTAACGGGGATTCCATTTTTGACTTTGATGTGACCAAGCTGGCCATCTATACCCGCTCCATTGGCTTGGCGGGGGTAGAGGTTTATGATTTGCTGCGGGATGAATACGATATTCAGACAGAGTTTGGGGATATTGCCAATCTCCTGGCTTATGTTTCCGTAGGTGACAGGGAGAAGGATATTGAGCGGCTGGTTTCGGCTCTGGCTGAGATTCGTCGGAACTACCGCCAGACCGGCAGGGAAATGCTGAAGGCTGAGTATATAAGCCCAAAGGTGGTTTGTGGACCTCAGGAGGCTTTTTATGGTGACAAGGAGCCTCTGCCTATTGACGAAACACTAGGTAAAGTCTGTAGCGAGTTTGTTATGTGCTATCCGCCGGGAATACCTATTTTGGCTCCTGGTGAGATGATTACGGAGGAAATCCTTCGCTATATCCATTATGCCAAGAAGAAGGGCTGTCAGATGACCGGACCTGAGGACATGGAGCTGCGGAGGCTGAATATACTAACTAAGTATTGATGCAGGGAAGGGAGAGTGACTGATATGCTCTGGTTTACAGAACAGCATACTCCTAATGTAAGGTTTTCTATTAAGGTGGATCGCCAGCTCCATAGCGAGCAAAGCGAGTTTCAGCGGATTGATGTATTCGAGTCGGAGGAATTTGGCCGGGTGCTGTCCCTGGATGGCTTTCTTATGCTGACGGAAAAGGACGAGTTCATCTATCACGAGATGATTGTCCATGTGCCTATGTGCGTCCATCCTCATGCCAGGAATGTGCTGGTCATTGGCGGTGGGGACGGCGGTGCAGTAAGGGAACTGTGCAAATATGACTCCGTTGAGAAAATCGACTTGGTGGAAATAGACCAGCGGGTGGTGGAAATCAGCAAGCTTTACCTGCCAAAGACCGCAGGCTGGCTGGAGGATCCAAGAGTCCATTGCTATTTTGAGGATGGGCTGAAATACATCCGCCATGTGGAAAACGAATACGATTTAATCATCGTAGATTCTACGGATCCTTTTGGCCCGGGAGAAGGCCTTTTTACCAAGGAATTTTACGGCAACTGCTTCAAGGCATTGAAGGAGGATGGCATCATGGTAAACCAGCATGAAAGCCCTTTCTATCAGGAAGATGCCTACGCCATGCAGCGTGCCCACAAGCGTATCTGCCATTCCTTCCCAATCAGCAAGGTATATCAGGTGCATATACCTACCTATCCGTCAGGACATTGGCTTTTTGGCTTTGCTTCCAAGAAGTACCATCCATTAAAAGACGTGAATTGGCAGGCTTGGAAGGATCTGCGTATCCGCTGCCGTTATTATAATTGCCAGTTGCATGCAGGCTCCTTTGCACTGCCTAACTATGTGGAGGAACTACTAAGAGATGTTGAAGACTAATGTTGAAACTTTTTTGGGCTGCGAGGCTCAATGGGAGGATGCCCGTATTGTCATATTCGGTGCACCTTTTGATTCTACTACTTCCTTTCGTCCTGGCACTCGCTTTGCCAGCAAGGTAATGCGTGGGGAATCTTTTGGGCTGGAAACCTATAGCCCTTATCAGGATCTGGACTTGGAGGATGCAGCCATCTTGGACAGCGGTGACTTGGAGCTGTGTTTCGGAGATACGGAGCTGGCCCTGAAGGATATTGAGGAGAGAGCCGCTGAGATATTGGAGGCAGGGAAGCTGCCCTTTATGATCGGTGGTGAACACCTGGTAACACTGGGGGCGGTGCGGGCTGCCGTGAAGAAATATCCAGATCTCCATATCCTGCATTTTGATGCCCATACGGATCTTCGGGAGGAATATCTAGGAGCTAGGTTGTCCCACGCCTCTGTAATTAGACGAGTTTGGGATCTGGTAGGAGATGACCGTATCTGGCAGCTGGGCATCCGCAGTGGCATGAGGGAGGAATTTCAGTGGGCCAAGGAGCATACTCATTTGTCCCCATTTGATCTCCATGCCATGCCTGAGGCATTGGCAGCCCTTCAGGGAAAGCCTGTATATTTTACTATTGATTTGGATGTTATGGATCCATCGGTATTTCCTGGTACAGGTACTCCGGAATATGGGGGAGTGTCCTTTAAGGAGCTGCTGGCGGCTGCCCTATTAGGCTGTGGCCTGAATGTGGTGGGCTGCGATTTGGTGGAGCTTTCACCGGCTTATGATCAGAGTGGTGCCTCCACGGCAGCTGCCTTGAAGATTATGCGGGAAATGCTTTTGAAGCTGGAGGAGCCTTTTATCAAAGGGGCTGTCCAAGTATAATAGATATGAGTTATTGACGGTTTGTGGCTTTGTGGCCGACAGACAGTATTTAGAGGAAGATTTTTGGAGGTAAATTATGGGAAAAGCGTTGATTATCGGCTGCGGCGGTGTAGCCAGTGTAGCAATCCACAAGTGTGTGCAGAACAGTGATGCCTTTGAGGAAATTTGCATTGCCAGCCGTACCCTTAGCAAGTGCGATGCACTGAAGGAAAAGCTCTCTGGCGGCAAATGCAAGATTACCACTGCCCAGGTGGATGCCAACAGCGTGGAGCAGCTGGTAGCACTTATCAAGAAGGTACAGCCGGATGTGGTGCTGAACCTGGCCCTGCCGTATCAGGATCTCACTATTATGGATGCCTGCCTGGAATGCAAGGTAAGCTATGTGGATACTGCCAACTATGAGCCTGAGGATACTGCCAAGTTCGAGTACAAATGGCAGTGGGCTTACAAGGAGAAGTTCGAAAAGGCTGGTATTACTGCTCTGCTTGGCTCCGGCTTTGACCCTGGCGTTACCGGCGTATTCAGTGCCTATGCCCTGAAGCATCATTTCGATGAAATCAATTATATTGATATCTTGGACTGCAATGCTGGTGATCATGGCTATCCATTTGCCACCAATTTTAACCCAGAAATCAACATCCGTGAAGTTTCTGCTAAGGGTAGCTATTGGGAAAATGGCCATTGGGTAGAGACTGAGCCTATGGAGATTAAGCGGGTATATAACTTCCCAGAGGTAGGGCCAAAGGATATGTACCTCCTGCATCATGAGGAGTTGGAGTCCTTGGGCATCAATATCCCTGGCATCAAGCGGATCCGTTTCTTTATGACCTTTGGTGAGAGCTATCTCCGCCACCTGAAGTGTCTAGAGAATGTAGGCATGACCTCCATTGAGCCTATTGAGTTTGAGGGCAAGAAGATTATCCCTCTCCAGTTCCTGAAGGCTGTACTGCCAGATCCAGCCAGTCTGGGTCCTAGGACTGTAGGAAAGACCAATATCGGCTGCATCTTCCAGGGCAAGAAGGATGGCAAGGACAAGACCTATTACCTCTACAATGTTTGCGATCATCAGGAGTGCTACAAGGAGGTTGGCTCTCAGGCTGTTTCCTATACCACGGGCGTACCTGCTATGATCGGTGCTATGCTGGTTATGAACGGTACCTGGAGAAAGCCTGGTGTATTCAACATCGAGGAGTTTGACCCAGATCCATTTATGGAAGCACTGAACAAGTGGGGACTGCCTTGGCAGGAAAGCTTTGCTCCGGAGCTGGTTGACTAATGGGGGATTTTACCTACCAGCCTAAATGGCTACAGGAGGTTCCTACCCCCGCCTATGTAGTAGAGGAAAAAAAGCTGATTCACAATTTGGAAATTCTTCAGAGGGTGCAGGAGAGGACAGGCTGTCATATTCTGCTGGCTCAGAAGGCTTTTTCCATGTACAGCTGTTATCCTTTGATTGGCAAGTATCTGAAGGGGGCCGCTGCCAGCGGCCTCTATGAAGCCAGGCTTGCCTACGAGGAGTTTCCGGGAGAGAATCATGTGTTCAATCCTGCCTTTCAGGATAAGGAATTTCCAGAGCTGCTAAAATACTGCGACCACTTTGTCTTTAACTCCATAAGCCAGTGGAAGAAATTTAGAAAGATGGCTCTGGCTGCTGGCAAGGAATGTGGACTTAGAATTAATCCGGAGCATTCCACTCAGGACCACGATATTTATGATCCATGCTCACCACTGTCCAGGTTAGGAGCAAAAATCAGCGAGATAGAGCCAGATGAGCTTGAAGGCTTGACGGGCTTCCATTTCCATACCCTCTGTGAGCAGGGGGCAGAGCCCTTGGCAGAAACACTGGAGGCTGTGGAGGAAAAGTTCGGCAAATTCCTGCCTCAGCTGAAGTGGATTAACTTTGGTGGAGGCCATCACATTACCAAAGAAGGGTACAATATTTCCTTGCTGGAAAAATGTATTCGTCGTATGCAGGACAAATACGGCCTGAGGGTATATCTGGAGCCAGGTGAGGCGGTAGCCTTTAATGCAGGCTTCTTGGTAACAGAGGTGTTGGAAATCATTCAGGGGCCAGAGCGTAATATGCCTGTGGCTATATTGGATGCTTCTGCTGCCTGCCACATGCCGGATGTTATCGAGATGCCGTACAGACCACCATTGTCCATGAGCGGACGGGAGGGAGAAAAGCCATATAGCTATATGTTGGCAGGGGCAACCTGTCTGGCAGGAGATAATATTGGCATATATTCCTTTGATGAACCTCTCAGACAGGGACAGCGCTTGGTCTTTGGTGATATGGCTATTTATACCATGGTAAAGAATAATACCTTTAATGGCATGCCATTGCCTGGCATCTACTATGTGGACAGCCAGGAGCAGGTAAAGGCCATCAGGGAGTTTGGCTATGCTGATTTCAAGATGAGATTATAAAATCAATTACTGGGGGAGCATAGGATAATTTTACCAAATGAGCAAAATGTGCACATTTGATATTTACTCCTACTGCATTATTTTATATAATATGCACATATCAAGATTCCTTATGAGCCAAAATATCCTATTTAATATATTGCAAAGACAATTTATGCGGGGGATATTTTGAAGGATTGCTTTTAGTTGGGGGGCGTCTGTATGGAAAATCGCAAGATCAGAGATGAATTGGATAGCTTGGTATCTTTTATTCGCCAGCGTCACAAGGAATTTATGTTGGCAAGGCTTCTGCCGCTGGGGATAAAAACAAGTTCTAGAGGTGCTGTTTTGTATGCTGTATTCGAGAATGAGGGATTGGTACAGGATGATATTAGCAGCAGGCTCAGTATGGACAAGGCTTTTGTAACAAGGGAGCTGAATGCCCTAAGTGAGGCAGGCATGATTCATCGACTGAAGGATCCTCAGGATCATCGCAGAAATCACATTTTCTTGACAGAGGAAGGCCGTGCAATCGGAGAATCTATTGTCAAAATCGAGGAAGATTGGGTCAATATGGCCTATGTGGGCATGTCTGTCAAGGATTTGGGCATAATGAAAAATTATGTAGAGCAGATAGCCAAAAACATACGAAATTCATAAGCTATATGATAAGGGAGCAGATAAGCAGCGGGGCTCCCTTTTTCGTTTGGCTAGGAAAATTTATTTGCCAAGATGCATAAAAGATGCTACAATATCACTTACAGCTAAGAAGGAGAGAGTAATCTGTGCATAAGGCTTTCAGAGAGTCCTGGGCTGGTGTGAGCAGGACAGCAGGTGGCAGATGAAGTTCGCTCTGGAGCTGTCCTGGTGAAGAGATGTAGTCAGGACGTTTTCCGCGTTAAGGAGCTAATTAAGTAAAAATTAGGGTGGTACCGCGAACTGCAGATATGCCTTCGCCCCTAGGTATGGGGGCGGAGGTTTTTTTTGTCCGCCCTATGCAGCAGCCATCAGGCTGTGGCAGATAGATAAAGGAGGAAAATATGGAAGCAAAGATTGAACAGTTACGGCAGGAAGCTGTCCAGGCTGTAAAGCAGGCTGTAGAAAGCCTGGGAGATCTCAATGATATCCGGGTAAAATACCTGGGTAAAAAGGGTGAGCTCACCACCATTCTCCGTGGGCTTGGACAGCTGTCCAAGGAGGATCGTCCACGGGTAGGACAGATTGTCAATGATGCCCGTCAGCAGCTGGAGCAGCTGATTGCAGAAAAGAACGAGGAGCTGCGGGAAAAGGAGCTGCAGAAGCGCCTTGCCAATGAGAAGATTGACGTGACCCTGCCGGGCCGCCGTGCCCCTAGAGGCCATGTCCATCCGTTGACCATGACCCTGCTGGAAATCAAGAATATCTTTATGAAGATGGGCTTTACTGTGGAGGTAGGCCCGGAAATAGAGAAGGACTATTATAACTTTGAGGCACTGAACCTGCCAAAGGATCATCCTGCCCGTGATATGCAGGATTCCTTCTACATTACCGAGGATATCCTCATGCGTTCCCAGACCTCTCCTGTACAGGCCAGGACCATGCAGGCCCATGAGCCAAACAGCCCTATCCGCATGATCGCCCCAGGCCGGGTATATCGCCGTGATGATTATGATGCCACCCATTCCCCTATGTTTACCCAGATTGAGGGCATGGTTATCGATGAGGGCATCAGCTTTGCGGACTTGAAGGGCACACTGGAGAACTTCCTGAAGCAGATCTTCAGCGAAAAGGTAAAGGTTCGCTTCCGTCCAAGCTTCTTCCCATTTACTGAGCCAAGTGCCGAGGTGGATATTTCCTGTGTAATGTGCAAGGGAAAGGGCTGCCGTGTCTGCAAGGGCACTGGCTGGCTGGAAATCCTGGGCTCTGGCATGATTCATCCAAATGTACTCCGTATGAGCGGTTATGATCCTGAAAAGGTCAGTGGCTTTGCTTTTGGTATGGGTGTAGAGCGTATTGCCATGCTCCTCTATGGTATCGAGGATTTGCGTCTCTTCTACGACAATGATCTGAGATTCTTGAAGCAGTTCTTCTAAGAGGGAGGTTTGATAAAATGCAGGTATCTATAAAATGGCTTCATGATTATATAGATTTCAAGGAAACCGCCGAGGAACTGGCTGACAAGCTGACCATGGCAGGTATTCCTGTTGAGAATGTTATCCGTGCCGATGAGGGCCTGGAAAAGGTTGTTACCGGCAGGATTGAGAAAATTGTGGTTCATCCTGACTCTGACCATATGGTTATTACCACCATGAATGTAGGTCTGGAGGAGCCTGTACAGATTGTTACCGGTGCCCAGAATGTTCGTGAGGGACAGATTGTGCCGGTGGCTATGGTAGGTGCCAAGCTGCCTAACGGACAGAAGATTTCCAAGGGTAAGCTTCGCGGTGTACCATCCCATGGCATGCTGTGCTCTGCTGATGAGCTAAAGCTGGATACTACTAATATGACTCCAGAGCAGCTGGATGGCATCTATATCCTGCCTGAGGATACTCCTGTAGGTGTTCCTGCCAAGGAGGTACTGGGACTGGATGATGTTATCCTGGAGTTCGAGCTTACTGCTAACCGTGGGGACTGCTTCAGCGTATTTGGCCTGATTCGTGAGGTAGCTATCCTCACCGGCAACGAGCCAAAGTGGCCTGAGATAAAGGTCAATGAGGACGATGCAGCCAAGGCACAGGATATGCTGAAAGTAAATATTGAGGATCACGACCTGTGCACCCGCTTCTCTGCTCGTGTGCTGAAGAATGTAAAAATCGGCCCATCCCCTAAGTGGATGCAGCAACGTCTGGAGGGGGCCGGCATCCGTGCCATCAACAATGTGGTAGATGTTACTAACTTTGTTATGGTGGAGCTGGGACTGCCAATGCATGCCTATGACTACGATCAGATTGTCGGCCACAGCCTGACAGCTCGCAGAGCTGTTGAAGGAGAAAATCTCCATACTCTGGATGATTCTGAGCGATTGGCCAAGGGCAACGAGCTGGTAATTGCCGATGCAGAGAAGCCAGCAGGACTGGCAGGTATTATGGGTGGTCTTGAGAGCGAAGTAACTGATGCTACCACTACCATCGTACTGGAGGCAGCCTGCTTTAATGGTGCCAGCATTCGTCGCACAGCTAGAGCTTGTGGCCTTCACTCCGAGGCTTCTGGCCGCTTTGAGCGTGGCACAGATATTACAGCCACCATCCGTTCTTTGGACAGGGCAGCCCAGCTGCTGCAGGACATGGGTGCCTGCACCGTAACCCAGGGCGTGGTAGATGTATATCCTGTTGCCAAGGAGCCAGTCCATGTAGAGTTTACAGCTGAGCAGATTAATAACCGCCTTGGTACAGAGCTGCCAGCAGAGAAGATGATCGACATCCTGGAGAAGCTCTACTTCAAGGTAACTGACAAGGGCAACGGCGTGTACAGCGTGGAGGTTCCATCCTGGCGCAACGATGTAACCTTTATGGAGGATCTTTCTGAGGAAATCGCCCGTATTTACGGTTTTGACAATATTGTTTCTTCCACCCCTAGAGGCCAGGTAACCCAGGGTGGCCAGAGTCCTGTCCAGATGCTTGAGGACAGGATCAAGCTGGTGCTGAGCTATATGGGTCTTTCTGAGGAAGTTTCCTTCAGCTTTACCAATCCTGGCATTTTTGACAAGATGGAGATTCCTCAGGACAGCAGCCTGAGAAAGGCGATTCCTATTATGAATCCGCTGACAGATGAGTTCCCTCTGGTCCGTACCACCTTGCTGGGCAGCGTACTGGAGAATGCCGTTAGGAACCTGTCACGGAAGAATGAGGATATCAAGATCTTTGATGTGGCTCCTGTATTCTATCCAAAGTCACTGCCTCTCACTGAGCTGCCTCGTGAGGTAGTAAAGATAGCAGGTTTTATGACAGGCCATCGCAATCCAGTGGGCTGGAGCAACGACAGTGCCATGATTGACTTCTATGATGCTAAGGGCATTATTGAGGATTTGTTGGAGGTATATTTCATTGACCGCTATCAGGTAGAGGCTGGGGAGTATACTGCCATGCATCCTGGCAAGACTGCTCTCTTCAAGAAGGGCAAGGAAGTTATTGCCGCTGTAGGCGAGCTTCATCCAAAGGTTGCCGAGAACTTTGGCATTACCAAGAAGGCCTATATCTTCGAGATGGATCTCCTGACTCTCATGAAGTATGCCACCGAAAAGACCCATACCGACTCCCTGCCTAAGTATCCTAGCATCTGCCGTGACCTAGCTATGCTGGTGGACGAGAATATCAGCGCCGCAGAGATTGAGCGGGTCATTGCCAAGAACGGCGGCAAGTTCTTTACTGATGTAACTCTCTTTGATGTATTCCAGGGCAAGCAGATTGCTGCAGGCAAGAAGTCCATGGCCTTCAACATCCAGTTCCAGTCCAATGACAAGACCTTGACGGATGATGAGGCCAACGAGGGCTTCAACAAGATCCTGGAAGCTGTCAAGAAGGAGTTCAATGCTGAGCTGAGAGGGTGATGCCTATGGCAACCAAGGCAGAGGTAACAATCCTAGGAAACCGCTATAAGCTTACCAGTGAGGACAACCAGCCAGGGACCATAGAAAAGCTAGCTGAACTTCTGAATGAAAGATTGGAAAGGACTGCCGGCCGCTGCCGGCGGTTCAATCCACTGAATGTAAGCATCCTGACAGCCCTGGAGCTGGAGGAAGAACTGGTAAAGATGACGGCAGAGGCTCAGAAAGCCTATGGCCGCATGAAACAGCAGCATCAGGACATTGTGGAGGGGCTGAAAAAATCCTATGAGGAAAAGCTCATGTCCCAAAAGGCTGATGCTGATGCCTTGAGGCTGAAGCAGCATCAGAAGTATCAGGAAGAAATTCAGGAGCTGAAGCAGGCTCAGACCTTGGCACTGTCCAGTCTGAAAACCCGCTATGAGGATACCATATCCAGCATTAAGGCGGAGCAGGAAGAAGCTGCGAGCCATTTTCAAAGCCAGCAGAATGAGGCTATCTCTAAGATGAAGTCTGATTATCAGCAGGATATAGACGCTCTAAAGATACAGCATGAGGATGAAATATTCAGCCTACAGTCAGAAAATGACAGGCTAACTCGAGAAAAGCTTGCTGTTGAGAATGAGCTGGGGGCAGAAAAGGATAGGCTGGCTCAGGAAAAGGCAGATGCCATAAATGAGCTGCAGCAGAAGCTGGACAAGCTCCAGAAGGATTATGACGAGCTGATGGAGCTTTTGGATGATGCCTGAAGCAAAATAGAATAAGCATATGTAAAAAAGACCATTATAGGACACTGTGAGATAACAGGGGACTACAATGGTCTTTTACATTGGGATATATGGGAATTGGAGAAAAGGATATCAAGGATTCTGGGCTACCTGAGTTTCAACAGGGGTGGTAAGGAGAGGAATTTGCAGGGAACGTCCTACAGGGATGGAGGCATCTGCACTTAAATCATTAATTTCGCAGATGGCTTCTACCAGCTTTTCCTTGTCCTGTGGGTTTACGGTGTATTTGTCAGCCAAGGCAGAAATATTCTGCTCCTGGGTAATGGTTACTCTATCAAAATGGCTGGTTCTCAGATATTCATTGTTCAGATGCAGGGGGCCGTAAGCAACAAAGGCAATAATCATAATAGCAAATAACTTTTTCATTTTTAACAGCTCCTTTAGTGTTTTGCTTATTATACGCTAGAAGGTGGGAAATATTACAGGATATACAGCATAACCGGCCGATTTTATACTACATATCATCTAAGAAAGAATTTTTGCGAAACCACCTTTCTTAAAAGAAAAGTTCGCGATATATTTGTTTGTGTATATATTACCACGAAAAATCGTTCTTGACAAGTGTTTTTAAAACAAATTTACCAAAACTTTTTCCAAAATAAATAGAACAGTTTCTGGAAGCCCAAGGTGAAGGTAAATAAATTTCATTTGCCTTAGAATAATCTAGGGGTTATAATGTAATGGTACTTTGAGATACAGGAGGGTTATTATGATTAAATTAACTATGCCAGATGGATCTATCAGAGAAACCGAGGCAGGCACTACTGCCCTGGAACTGGTAAAGTCCATCAGCAACAGCCTGGCCAAGAAAGTTCTGGCTGTAAGCATTGACGATAAAGTAATGGATTTGACTACTGTACTTGACAAGGATGCCAGCGTAAAGTTCCTCACCTTTGAGGATGAGGGCGGACGCTTTGCTCTTCGCCATACAGCTTCCCATATTCTGGCCCAGGCCATCAAGCGTATCTATAAGGACGAAAAAGTACAGCTGGCCATTGGCCCTGCCATTGAGAACGGCTTCTACTATGATATTGACATGGAAAAACGCCTGACTGATGATGACTTGAAGGTCATTGAGAAGGAAATGCACAAGATTGTCAAGGAGAACCTGAAGCTGGAACGCAAGGAAGTAAGCCGTCAGGAAGCTCTGGATATGTTCCAGGCAGCTGGCGAAGGCTATAAGGTAGAGCTGATTAACGATCTGCCTGAGGATGCCCAGATTTCCCTTTATACTCAGGGTGAGTTTACTGACCTTTGTGCCGGCCCTCATGTAGTATCTACTGGCAGGGTAAAAGCATTGAAGCTTCAGAGCGTAGCAGGTGCTTACTGGCGTGGTAGCGAGAAGAACAAGATGCTGCAGCGTGTCTATGGTACTGCCTTTGAGAAGAAGGATGATCTGGATGCATATCTGAAGATGCTGGAAGAGGCTGCCAAGCGTGACCATCGCAAGCTGGGCAAGGAGCTGGATCTCTTTAGCATTCACGAGGAAGGCCCAGGCTTCCCATTCTTCCATCCAAATGGCATGATTGTCCGCAACGAGCTGATTAACTACTGGCGTGAGGTACATCGTCGCTACGGCTATCAGGAAATCAGCACTCCTATGATCCTGAATCGTGAGCTGTGGGAGCGTTCCGGCCATTGGGCACACTATAAAGAGAATATGTACTTTACCCAGATTGATGGGGAAGACTATGCTATTAAGCCAATGAACTGCCCTGGCGGTATGCTGGTATACAAGACCCAGCAGCATAGCTATCGTGATCTGCCACTGCGGGCTGGTGAGCTGGGCCTGGTACATCGTCATGAGCTGTCCGGTGCTCTCCACGGCCTTTTCCGGGTGCGTAACTTTACTCAGGATGATGCCCATATCTTCATGACTCCTGATCAGATTGAGGGAGAAATCCAGAATGTTATAAACCTCTTTGATGAGGTATATAGCACCTTCGGCCTGACCTATCGTGCTGAGCTTTCTACCCGTCCAGAGGATTCCATGGGTTCCGATGAGATGTGGGAATTGGCTACCAACGGCCTCCGCAATGCCCTGGAGCATCGCGGCCTGGAGTACATCATCAACGAAGGTGATGGTGCTTTCTACGGCCCTAAGATTGACTTCCATCTGAAGGATTCCATCGGCAGAACCTGGCAGTGCGGCACCATCCAGCTGGATATGCAGCTGCCTGAGAAGTTTGACCTGACCTACATCGGTGAGGATGGCCAGAAGCATCGTCCTGTTATGATCCACCGTGTAGTATATGGCTCTATTGAACGCTTTATCGGCATCCTCATCGAGAACTATGCTGGTGCTTTCCCTACCTGGCTGGCACCTGTACAGGCAAAGATTTTACCTATTACCGACAAGCATATGGACTATGCCTATGAGCTGAAAAAGAAGATGTTTGATTTGGGACTTCGTGTAGAAGTAGATGACCGCAACGAGAAGGTTGGCTACAAGATGCGTGATGCCCAGGTAAAGAAAGTTCCATATATGCTGGTTGTTGGTGATCAGGAAATGGAAAGCGGTACTGTAAACATGCGTCGTCATGGAGAGAAGGAAACTACTACCATGACTGTAGATGAGTTCATCCAGTACATTCAGAAAAATATTGCCGAAAAATCTCAGGAATTTTAATTTTCCTGTTGACATGCCAAAGGGTATGTGGTAATATAATGCAAGTGATTGAAGCAGAAGGTGCCACCTTCTCACCTGATGGTTTTAGACCAACCGGGTTTATAGCAGAATTGTTATGGAGGTGGCTTTGTGCCGCCTCCATTTTTTGTAGGCAAGGCTTCGATACAGATGTTGAATATCTATCAGGAGGTGTATTTACATAGCTAAGGAAATTGCAAGAATCAATGAAGAAATCCGGGTTCGTGGCGGCGAAGTCCGTGTAACAGACGCTAATGGCGAGACTTTGGGCATTATGCAGGTGCGTGATGCTTTGCAGAGAGCTATTGAGCAGCATTTGGATCTGGTGGAGATTGCACCAAAGGCAAAGCCACCTGTATGCCGTATCATGGATTTCGGCAAGTATAGATATGAACAGCAGAAGCGGGAGAAGGAAGCCCGCAAGAAGCAGAAGGTTATCTCCATCAAGGAGGTAAAGCTGCGTCCGAACATTGAACAGCATGATTTTGACGTCAAGCTGAAGAATGCAGTTCGATTCCTGGAGGAAGGCAACAAGGTTAAGGTAACTATCATGTTCCGTGGCCGTGAGCTGTCCCATCCAGAGCTGGGCCGTGAGATTCTCGGCCGTGTAGCTGAACAGTTGAAAGATTCAGTATCTATCGAAAGAGATGCTAAGCTTGAAGGTAAAAATATGATTATGATTCTGGCCCCAAAGGCCCCATCTAAGGGAGGAAAACAGTAATGCAGAAGATGAAGACCCGCAGAGCTGCTGCAAAGCGCTTTACTATGACTGGTAGCGGAGAGATTAGAAGAAACAAGGCTTACAAGAGCCATATCCTGGAGAAGAAGTCTCCAAAGCGTAAGCGCAACCTGCGCAAGGCTGCTCTGGTAGTTGCTGCTGACAAGAAGCGCGCTATGAAGTGCCTGCCATACGCATAATAGATTCGATTAATTTACTGGATTTTGAGGAGGATATAACATGCCAAGAGTTAGAACTGGTGTGACTGCACATAGAAGACATAAGAAGATTTTGAAGCTGGCTAAGGGTTACAAGGGCTCCAAGAGCAAGCAGTTTAAAAAGGCAAATGAGACCGTAATGAAGGCTCTCTACTATGCACGTCGTGACCGTCGTGCAAAGAAGGGCGTATTCCGTCGTCTCTGGATTGCCCGTATCAACGCTGCTGCTCGTGCCAACGGCATTTCCTACAGCCGTCTTATCGCAGGCCTGACCAAGGCTGGTGTTGAGGTAAACCGCAAGATGCTGGCTGACCTGGCTATCAGCGATGCAAACGCATTTGCACAGATGGTTGCAGTTGCTAAGGAGAACCTGTAATATACAGTAAATTTGAGCCACTTCGGTGGCTCTTTTTTATTTCTAGGGGGAAATAAAATGTCAAAGCTGTCCTTTAAGGAGCTTATTTCAGTAGGCTTCATGGTATTCTCCATTTTCTTTGGTGCCGGCAACCTGATTTTTCCGCCCCTTTTGGCACAGGATGCTGGTACAAATTTCTTAGTGGCTATGGGTGGTTTCTTTGTTACAGGTATCGGCCTGCCCTTATTGGGGCTTATTGCCCTGGTGTCTGTAGGGGGCAAGTATGAGGAACTGGTGGCCAATAGGCTCCATCCTTATTTCCTGCTCATTACCTTCAGTCTGCTGTATCTGGTAATTGGGCCGTTTTTTGCCATGCCCCGTACAGGAGCTGTGTCCTTTGAAATCGGCATCAGGCCTTTCCTTGCCGTAGATGATTTACGTATGGGGCAATTCATCTATACGGCGGTGTTCTTTGCCGTTACCTATTTCTTTGCTGCCAATCCTAGCAGATTGGTAGACAGGGTGGGAAAGATTCTTTGTCCTCTGCTGCTGTTTTTCCTGTGCATCCTTTTTGTCAGGACATTTTATGAGCCAATAGGCACTATTTTGGAGCCAATTAACGAATATGTGGAGAATCCATTTTCCACAGGCTTTGTCAGTGGCTATCAGACCATGGATATGCTGGCTTCTCTGGCTATAGGAGGCCTTGCCATTACAGCGGTAAAGGAAAAGGGTATCACAGAGCCAGGAGCTATTTGCTCAGTCTGCATCAAGGCCTGCATGGTGGCAATTTTGCTTATGGCCATGGTATATGGTTCCCTGGCCTATCTGGGAGCCACCTGTCCGTCAGTGCTGGGGTATTCTGCCAACGGCGGCGTTATCCTCAGTTCTGCTACCTATGTGTTTTTTGGGGATGCAGGAAAAATTATCTTGGCTGTGATAATCAGCTTTGCCTGCCTTACCACCAGTATCGGCATTAGTGCCGCCTCAGCAGGCTACTTCCAGTATGTTCTAGGAGGTAGGGTCGGCTATAAGCCTATTTTGGCGGTATCCGTATTTTTCACCTTTTTGGCGGCAAATCTGGGATTGACGGAGCTAATTCGGATTTCCATACCGTTTTTGGTGGCACTATATCCTGTATTTATTGTTCTGGTAATGCTATCCCTGTTTGATAGGGTTATTGGCAAATGCAAATATATTTATTGGTGGAGCATAGGCCTGACAGTGCCTATCAGCCTGTTGGACGGCTTGCAGACCGCTGGCATTGGCTTGGATGGTTTGCAGGAGTTGCTGAAGGAATGGCTGCCACTATACGGTATCAACATGGGGTGGCTGCTGCCGGCACTGGTGGGAATACCTCTGGGGCTGGTACATGGGTATCTGAAGAAGAAAAGCTAAGAAATATATTGCTCATAGGCTGCATGGAGTTAACCGAGGGTTGCTCCATGCACTTTTTTTATGAAAAAAGCAGGATTTTCCCATAGCTTTGTTGAATAGTAATAAGACAAAGAGTTGAATATGTTGAAAGGCAGTGATTTATATGAACAAGATTATTACCATCAGCCGTGAATTTGGTAGCGGTGGCCGTGAATTTGGCTGCCGTCTTGCAGAGAATCTGGGCATTAAATATTATGACAAGGAAATCATCAGCAAGATAGCTGCCAAGGCAGAGCTCTCCGAGGGATATGTAAAGGAAGTGGTAGAGAAGCGGCCTATGCCTCTCTTTCCTATGACCATTGGTGCCACCTTTGCAGCCGTAGGGGTATATTATCCTCTGATGGTGGAGGAATCTGTCTATACAGCCCAGACTGAGGTACTACAGGAACTGGCAGAGCAGTCTGACTGCGTTATTGTAGGCCGTTGTGCTGACTATATCCTGCGGGACTACAATCCATTCAAAATCTTCATCTATGCGGATATGCCGTCCCGCATCAAGCGTTGTATGGAGCGGAGCAATCCAGATGAGAAGCTTTCTGAGAAGGAAATGAAGAAGAAAATCAACAATGTAGATGAAAGCCGTGCCAAGTATTATGATTTCTACACCGGCCAGAAGTGGGGTGCTCGTCAGAACTACAATGTATGCATCAACACCACCGGCATGGATATTAAGGAACTGGCCAATGCTTATTCTGCCATGCTGAAATAAAATACACCCGTGAATAGCTGAAAGGAGAGAACCTTGAAGGAACTGGAAAAAATAGAAAGTGTTGCCAACAGCCGACTGAAGCTGGTAAGCAAGCTCCATAGCCATAAGCATCGCAAAGAGGAGGGGCTGTTTGTAGCTGATGGCATACGCTTGGCGGAAATGGCCATTGACGCTGAGTGGCCTATTCGTTTTGCTTTGGTTACGGAGCAGGCATTGGTAAATCATAGAGTAGTAAAGGCTATTGAAACCCTGCAGGAGAGAAACTGCCCTGTGCTGCAGCTGAGCCAGGAGCTTTACAGCAAGGTATCTGATACGGTCAATGGTCAGGGATTCCTGCTGGTAATGGCTCAGAGACTCTTTACTTGGCAGGAGGTGTTGACCAGCGCCAGGGGAGAGGCTCCTCTTTTGGTAGTGCTGGATGGCATACAGGATCCAGGCAATGCCGGGAATATTATCCGTACAGCAGATGCCCTAGGGTGCACCGGACTTATCAGCCTGACTGGAACGGTGGATCTCTTTAGCGACAAGGTGGTAAGGGCCTCCATGGGTTCCATCTTCAATATTCCTTTTTTGGACAATGTATCTCGGGGAGCCTTTGTGGATGCCTGCCATGACAACGATGTAAACATGATTGCCACTGCTCTGGATAGGATGGCCATGAAGCACTATATGACAGAATACAACAGTCCTACAGCCATTATTATGGGCAATGAGGGCAATGGAGTGTCCCAGGAGCTGCTGGATATTGTGGACAGGAAGGTGTACATTCCTATGTCCGGCAAGGCAGAGTCCTTGAATGTGGCTTCAGCAGCAGCCATTATCCTTTATGAGGCCAATCGCCAAAGGGC
>CAVFWX010000001.1:6152-7473 GCA_963626225.1 Anaerotignum sp. | reverse complement strand
TATGGCCGGGGGCTTGAATTTTGCTTAAATTTAGCTAATGGTTACAGATGGACGATCCAGTACCGTATTCAGCACGATAATGGAATGGGTTCTGGTGACGCCGGTTTGAGCCTTGATGCGGTTCAGCAAAGCTGTCAGGGTAGCTGTGCTACTGGTTTGCACCTTCAGGGTATATTCGTAATTGCCGGTAATGCGGAAACATTCCTTGATATCTGCTTCCTTGGTTACATAGTCCGCAAAGGCTTCTGCATTCCGCTGTACATTAAAGCCAATCTGAATCAGTGCCATAAGCTGCTTGTCCACCAATGATGGATCTAACAGGGTGGTGAACTTCTGAATGACACCAGAGGCTTCCAGCCGCTTGACACGCTCGCTGACCGCCGGCATGGAAAGGGATACAGCCTCGCTAAGGCTGGAAATGGTGGCACGGCCGTTGGCCTGCAAAAGCTTCAGCAGCTCCTTGTCAATTTTGTCCAATTTGTACATGATATCACTCCTATGGTGTCCTGCGATATAAAAACTTAATTACATTATAAACCTTGTACAACTAAATGTAAACAAGTTATAGAATATTCGTGGTAATAAAAAAGGTGAAGGGCAAGATACCCTTCACCTTTTAAAGTTGAAATCAAGCGTCTTTACGCATTACAGTAATTCTCAGGAAGAGGAACAGGAAGATAGCTGCAAATACGAAGCCCATTGGATAGCTGATGCTGGTAGGCAGCTGGAGACCTTCCTTGGCCTGCATAATGTAGGTGGTGGTTACTACGGACATGAAGGTGGCTGGAATAGCAGCCAAGAGATAATACTTCTTGTCCTTGAAGTTTCTGTACATATATACAGCACCGGTCCAAAGCACAATCATAGCCAGAGTCTGGTTGGTCCAGGCGAAATAACGCCATACGATGGTAAAGTCAATCTGGGAGAGGAGAGCACCAACAGCCAGCAGAGGAACAGCGAGATAAAGTCTCTTTACCTTGTTGGACTGATCCATGCCCAGCCAGTCAGCCAAGGTAAGACGAGCAGAACGGAAAGCGGTATCACCGGAAGTGATAGGGCAGGCAATAACGCCCAGCATAGCCAGCACAGCACCGGTATAGCCCATGAAGCCTACACAAATCTCATATACGGCCTTGTTCTGTCCTACATCAGCCATAGCCTGCATCAAGCCACCAGTGGACTCATAGAAGGTAACACCGGCAGCAGCCCATACCAGGGCGATGATGCCCTCAGCAACCATGGCACCATAGAATACAGGACGAGCCATACGCTCGCTCTTCAGGCAGCGTGCCATCAGAGGAGACTGGGTGGAATGGAAGCC
>CAVFWX010000001.1:0-5902 GCA_963626225.1 Anaerotignum sp. | reverse complement strand
CCATCCATGCCAGTCAGCATAGCCAAAAGGTTTGCAGGGCCAGTCATGAATACGGTACCTACCAGTACCAGCAGTACAACAGAGAAGAGACGCATTACCTGCAACATAAGCTTGCCCAAGTATTTGCCTACAACCTCGGAGATGCTGCCGCCGTTTTCACGGAGGGAAATCATACCGGACATGTAATCGTGCACACCGCCGGCGAAAATAGTACCGAAGACGATCCACAGATATACGCTAGGTCCCCACAGGGCACCGCCCAGTGCACCGAAGATTGGGCCAAGGCCGGCAATGTTCAGCAGCTGGATCATGAATACCTTCCAAGTAGGAAGCGGGATGTAGTCAACACCATCATTAATCCGGACAGCCGGTGTTGGCTCATCAGTTGGCTTGAAAACACTGTCTACAAACTTGCCGTAAACCAAGAAGCCGATTATCAGCAAGGCGAGACATCCCAGGAATGTGTACATAAATAATACCCCCTCTAAATAAGAAAAAAATCATTCCCCTGGGGCACGGTTCCCTCTTTTCCGTGCCAAAATAATTATTAAAAATATTTATTTCGTCCATTATAGTAGCACTTATGGAGGCAAATGTCAAAAAAATCCTAAAGAAAGTGAATAAAATATACAAATTCAATATTGTAATAGCTACTTTTGGTCTTTAGTGCAGAAAAATATGGGGTAAGAAGGCTGGAAGCTATGGGTCAAAGCCGTTGACATGGCTTTGAAAAAAATTGTATGATATATTAAAGATGATTTTGCGTTTTGAGGGAGGTATTATTATGGCAGTTATAGAGATTACGGCAGCAAATTTCCAGAAGGAAGTGCTGGAGTCAGACAAGCCTGTATTAATAGATTTTTGGGCATCCTGGTGCGGACCATGCCGCATGATGGGGCCGGTGGTAGAGGAGATTGCCCAGGAGCATGAGGAAATAAAGGTAGGCAAGGTGAATGTAGATGTGGAGCAGCAACTGGCTATGCAGTTCCAGATTGATGCCATTCCTGCTCTGCTGGTGTTCAAAAATGGCCAGAAGGCTGCTGCCACTGTAGGATTGCAGCCTAAGGAAAACATCCTGGCTCTGCTTTGAGGGGATGTATAGAATATGGCAAGACCTACTAAATGCCGCCGCATCTGCCATATGCCTGTGGTACGGGAATTTGCTCCGAGCAGGCAGGATGGTCAGGAGCCGGTAATCCTCTCCATGGACGAATACGAGGCTATTCGCCTGATGGACAAGGAAGGCATGTCCCAGCAGCAGTGCAGCAGCCGTATGGGAGTGGCCAGGACTACGGTGCAGAAAATCTATGAATCCGCCCGGCGAAAAATCGCAGATATGCTGGTGGAAGGCCGTTCCCTTCGCATAGAAGGGGGAGATGTGGAGCTGTGCCAAGGCTCCGGCTGCGAAGATGATGAGTGCATGAAGCGGTGTGGCCATGCCTGCTATTGTGGGCGGCATTGCTGCCATCATGTATGAGATACATATAAAAAATGCAGGGCAGCACCCACGTCGACCAATGGTCTCCTTAGAGTGCTTGCCCTGCATTACTTGATTCCTAGCATATAAAGAGACTCTTTGTAGGCACTTGTCCTCCAGGGAGTCTTTTTTTCAGTGTTTCTTTAGAGTTATATATATAATAGGGATAATGATAAGGAATGTACCGACAAGCTCCGGCAATCGGAAAACTACTCCCAGCAGCACCACGGAAAATATAATGGAAGATAGTGGCTCCATGGCATTGAGGATGCTGGATTCCTGGGGCAGGATGTATTTTGTACTGGTGACATAGGCCCAAAAGGCAAGGGCTGTACCCAGAATACAAATATATCCCAGGCTCAGGGCTGCAGGCAAATCAAAGGTGCCAGGATATTCTACAGGAGGGAAGATGGCAGAAATGGCAATGCCTCCAATGAGCATGGCCCAGCCTATAACCTGTGGAGATGGCCACCGCATCAACAGCCACCTAGGTTGCATGGTATAAAAAGCCGCTGCAAAGGCACTGAGGATTCCCCAGAAAAGAGCCATATCAGAAATTGCCAAGGTAGTGAGGCTGCCGTGGGTTACCAGCAGGGCTGTGCCGAAGATGGCAAGAATGGCAGATATTACCTGGGTCAGACGAGGCAGTTTTTTATCCTTGATAGAAGCCCATATCAGGATAATAATAGGCATGAGGTATTGGATAATGGTAGCCGTAGGAGCATTGCTGTACTCAATGGCCACAAAATAGGTATACTGCACCGACATCATGCCAATGAGTCCAAAGGCAATAAGCCGGATGCGGCTTTCCTTGTCTCGCCAAATATTGGTAATATTGTTCTTGTTGATAAATTTATCTATTAGCAGAAGCAGGATGCCGGCAGTAAGGGTTCGGATGGAGGTAAGGTAGTTGGCAGTCATGCCCCTTTCCTGTAGCAGGAACTGAGCCGCCACACCGGAACCACCCCAAAAAACAGAACCCCATACAGCCAGCAAAATTCCCTTGGCTCTGGATGAAATATTCATAATATCACCTCGTGAAAATCAATATGCCATTATTATAGGACAAGTAAAAGAATTTGTATAATCTTTTATGGAGAATTTTGCAAAGCACGCAGCGAATTATCGTTGTATGCTCATTTTTGCGTTATTTTGATAAATACTTGCGGAATCGACTTAAATATGATAGAATAAGCTAACGTTGAGTGAAATGTTCAAACAAATTTTTAATGTGGGGGGGCGGGGTAAAATGTTTGCAAACAAAACTAACCAAGCTGGCAAAAAGAAATCCAGTTGGATTCAGATCAGCATTGGTGCCCTGGCGGTGGTTTTGGCAGGATTGATTATTGCCATGATGAGCATTGTGTCCGATATTCAGGGCACGGCAAGAGTAATCAATTATGCGGGACTGGTGCGGGGCAAGACTCAGCGTATCGTGAAGCTGGAAATTGCGGGACAGCAGGAAGACAAAATGCTGGGAGATATTGAAGCATTTATTGATGGCCTTCGCAAGGGCAATGATGAGCTGGAGCTGGTGTGCCTGAAGGATAAGGATTTTCAGGACAAGATGCAGGAGCTGGATAATTATTTTGTCCTTCTTCGGCAGGAGGTTTACAGAGTCCGGCAGGAAAACTACGAGAGCACCCAGATTATCGCCATGAGTGAGAAATTTTTCGGCATCTGTGATGAAGCCACAGGCTTGGCAGAGAAATATTCTCAGAAAAAGGCATCATCACTGTCTGATTTGGAAAAATATATCACCATGGACATTATTCTGTTGATGCTGCTGATTGGCTATGAGCTGGTAAAAGCCATTCGCTGTGCAGCCATGAACCGTGCCTTGCAGAAACAGGCATATCTAGACAGTGCCACAGGGCTGCCCAATAAAAATAAATGTCAGGAACTGCTAAGTGCTCCGGAGCCGGCAGAGGAGAATGTGGGGGTATGCAGCTTTGATTTGAACAATCTGCATCGGGTCAACAACACTATGGGCCACGAAGCGGGGGATGCCTATATTTACCGCTTTGCCAACTGCCTGCGGCAGTCCTTGCCGGAGGAACACTTCGTAGGACGAAATGGCGGAGATGAATTTATTGCTATACTGCATGGTATTAATGGAGAGGAAATGGAAGCCTGCCTGACCCAGGTCAGGGAGAACATGAAGCAGGATTCCGAAAATCATCCTGATACGCCACTAAGCTATGCAGTGGGATATGCACTGGCCTCTGAATTTCCGGGCAGTACCCTGCGGGAGCTGTTCAGCTACGCTGACAAGAATATGTACATCAACAAGAACCATGTTAAACGTGAGGAAGCAGCAGCAGAAAAACGGCTGGATTATAGCCTGCTGAAATTGCTAAATCAGCAAGGCAGCAACTTCACGGATTGCCTGTACTGTGATGCCAAGCTGGACACCTATCGGTTGATTCGCTCCAGTGAGGGTTTCTTCCTGGCTGCCGATGGCTGTTATTCTGGAGCAGTGGAACAGATTCTGGCGGAGCAGATCGGAAAAAAAGGACGGCAAGCTGTATTTCAACAGATGCAACTGGAAGCATTGCAGCAGAAGCTGAAGAACTCGCAGGATATTCAGGAGATCCATTACCAGGCAAGCGAGGATGCTACCTATAATGCGAATCGTATGACCTTGATTCCTGTGGATTGGGACGGTGATGGAAAGCTCCACCATTTCCTGCTGGCCTTTGAGACCATAGGGAAAAGCTCTGAGCAAAGTGCCGATGCCAAGGCAGAGCTAATGCGTTATTATGAGCAGCTGAAGCAGTCCATCCTGGAAAATGACAGCTATGTGGATGCAATGCTGGAGCTGTCGGATATGATCTATACGGTGAATCTCACCAAGGATATATTGGAGCAGAATATCACCTTGCAGGGAAAAAGCGATGCAGTCAAGGAAATGTTCTTGGATTATCCGCTGCCTTGTTCATATAAGGATTATTGCCGGGAGTACAGGCATAATGTTACCCAGGAAACTTTGGGCAGCTACAGTATGGTGGATGATTCAGCCAAGCTTTTGAAACGATTTGCAGCAGGAAATACCCATATTGGGGTGGAATATTGCGTGAGAGAGGAGAATGGGGATATCCGTTGGGTGCGGAAAAACGTTCTCATGACCCAGACCTTGGTACTGGATGAGGATACCCAGGAGGAAATGCCTATAGTTCGTGCTATTGTGCTGATGCAGGATACATCCCGCCTCCATGCCAGAGAGGAGCAGGAGTGTGCCAGGCTGAAGGCAGCCTTTGCTGAAATGCAAGTAGCCAACCAGGCTAAGACCGACTTCCTAAGCCGCATGAGCCATGATATCCGCACACCGCTAAATGGCATCATCGGACTTTTGAAGATTGACGAGGATCATTTCGACAACCGGGAGCTGGTGTGGGAAAACCACAAGAAAATGAATGTGGCGGCAGGACATTTGCTTTCCTTAATTAATGACGTATTGCAGATGAGCAAGCTGGAGGAAGGGAATATTGTCCTGACCCATGAATACATATCCTTGGAAGAGCTGACTGGGGACATCCTCAGCATTATTGGTGAACGAGCTGCGGAAACCGGTGTGGTAATGGAGGATGAAGGCGGAAAGCTGGAGCTGGCCTACCCTTATATTTATGGCAGTCCCCTGCATCTGCGGCAGATTTTCCTGAATATCTACGGCAACTGCATCAAGTACAACCGCCCTGGGGGCAAGGTTACTACCATGGTGGAAGCCTTTCCAGGGGAAAAGGGAATGTGTACCTACCGCTGGACCATCTCGGACACAGGGGTGGGTATGAGTCCGGAATTTTTGGAGCACATCTTTGATCCATTTACCCAGGAAAAAAACGATGCCAGAAGCTATTATCAGGGCACAGGACTGGGCATGGCCATAGTGAAGGGGCTTATCGCTCAAATGCAGGGCACAATAGAGGTAAGCAGTCAGGAGGGCGTTGGTTCTAAGTTTGTGATTACCATACCTTTTGAGATTGCACCGTCGCCGGAACAGCTGGCCATAAAGGAGCCGCATCAGGAAGCAAGTATCCAGGGGTTGAACCTGCTTTTAGCAGAGGACAATGAATTGAATGCAGAGATTGCAGAAATGCTGTTGCAGGATAAAGGTGCTGCTGTAACGGTGGTCACAGATGGACAACAGGTACTGGAATGCATTAAAAATAATGCTCCGGGCACCTTTGATGCCATTCTTATGGACATTATGATGCCGGTAATGGACGGTCTGACAGCCACGAAAGCTATACGGGCACTGCCACGGGAGGATGCCAAGAAAATTCCGATTATTGCCATGACAGCCAATGCCTTTGAGGAAGATGCCAAGAAATGCCTGGCAGCAGGCATGAATGCCCACCTTGCCAAGCCATTCCAGGTAGAAAAGCTGATTGACACCATTGCGGAGCACTGCAAGGGGCATAAATA